>WRJY01000322.1 GCA_009778355.1 Desulfovibrionaceae bacterium
ACCTTTTCGGGATGGGATGCAAGGCGCAAACCGCAGCCATAGCCCCGCTATGGCGAGGATTTGCAACGCCGCAGACCGCCCGAAAAGGCGTCTGCCCGAAGGGTTGGGCCGAAATCGGGCGATTTGGCACCCAAGTCGCTTGCATGGGCACAAGCCCATGCGGCGCGACTTGGCCGCCAACTCATCCCGATTGCGGCCCAACGCGGGCCCGCTGAGATCGTAAACAGGCTCTAAACTATCAGCTTTGCGCAAATAACCGGTTTCAGGAATGCTTTCATGTTTCATCTGATCTGGATGTTCATCGTCGGTATCGTGGTCGGCGCCATCGCCAAGTGGATCATGCCGATCGGCCACCTTGGCTGGGTCATGACCGGCGTGCTGGGCATCGTCGGCTCTTTTGTCGGCGGCTTCATCGCGCGCCTGTTCAGCAAGCCCGCCGCTGACGCGCCGATACATCCGGCGGGCATCGTGCTGTCGATCGTGGGCGCGGTGATCGTGCTGTATCTTTACCGGCTGTTTGGACTGGCGGGTTGAGTTCTGCTTGCGGCCCATGGCGCTTTTTCGCCCGCAATGGTTTGACTCACCCAGCGGCAAATTTCGTTACCCAAACAATTTGGCAATTTGCGCCATCGGCAGGAACAGCCGAAGCGGCGTTTGCTGAAACGGCAGGAAGTCGAAATGCCGATAGAAGGTTTCGGCGCGTTCGTCCTTCGCATCCACGATCACCGCCATCGCGACGATCTGCCTGGCCGCGTCGAAGCTGCGGCGCAGGGCATCGAGCAGCAGAAATTCGCCCACGCCTTGCCCGCCGGCTGATCGATCGACTGCCAGCCGGCCCAGCAGCGTGACGGGCAACTGCCCATGGCGCGGCAGCCGCTGCATCAACGCCGGGGGAAGTTCCTCGACCGGGATGACCGACGCCGAGAGCGTGTAAAAACCCAGCACGGCGGGGCAGCCCTGCGTGAGCACGAACGGCGCGGCCACGCGCTTGCCGGCATCCTGCCGCGCCTGCTCGCGCAGGTAGCGGTTCAGGTCTTGGTTGCCGCAATCGAAGGATTTGCGGTCATGCGCCTTGTCAAGAGGGACGACGTTTTCGGGCGCCAGAGCAAGCCGCGCGAGCGCCAATTACAGCCCCGCTTTCCGGCGATAAGTCTGCGCGGCTTTTTGCAGGCGCGGACCCGGTTCGGGAGGGGTGAGCAGTGCCGAAACGAAGGCAATCTGCTCTTGGCGGGACAGGCGGATGACTTCGTGCTCGTGCACGATCCTCGCGGCCATCTCCTGCGTGCTGTCGATGACCAATTCGCTCAAGGTGCGGCCTGACAGGGCAGCGGCGCGCTGGAAGAGTGCCTTCTGGGCGCTCGGCACACGCGCTTCGAGACGTGCGTTGCGCGGCCTTTCCTTGTGTTCGGGTGTGTGCAGCATGAAGCGCCTCGGTCATGGTGGTCAGCGGGTATTGTACGTTGCCTGTCCGTACAAAGAGGGAGCGCCCCGGCGTGGCGTTGATGCCGTGCCGCACAATCGACGCATCCGGTCTGGTGTTTCGCCAGCGCAGTCTTTTTTGGTTTCTTTTATTCATGGACGACTCCCAATCCCCCCTCGATTTCAAAAAACCCGACGATGACTCGTTGACCCTGGCCGACTACGCGCAACTCGCCTACCTCGAATACGCCCTCAGCGTGGTGAAAGGCCGCGCGCTGCCCGACGTGTGCGATGGACAGAAGCCCGTGCAGCGCCGCATCCTCCACGTCATGGACCGCATGGGCCTGGGCTATGGCGGCGCGGGCGGGGGCGTGGCGGCGCAGCCGGTCAAGAGCGCGCGCGTGGTCGGCGAGGTGCTGGGCAAGTTCCACCCGCATGGCGACAAGGCCGCCTACGACGCGCTGGTGCGCATGGCGCAGGACTTCAGCCAGCGTTACCCGCTGATCGACGGCCAGGGCAACTTCGGCAGCCGCGACGGCGACGGCGCCGCCGCCATGCGCTACACCGAGGCGCGGCTGGCCAAAATCACGCGTTTGCTGCTGGAGGAAGTTGACGAGGGCACGGTCGATTTCGTGCCCAACTACGATGGCCGCGAGCAAGAGCCGCGCCAGTTGCCCGCGCGCCTGCCGTTCGCGCTGCTCAACGGCGCCAGCGGCATCGCGGTGGGCCTGGCCACCGAGATTCCCAGCCACAACCTGCGCGAGGTGGCCGACGCCTGCGTGGCCCTGGTGAAGAACCCCCAACTGGCCGACGACGAATTGTTCGCCCTGCTGCCGGGGCCGGACTACCCCGGCGGCGGCCAGATCATCAGCCCGGCCAGCGACATCCGCGACGCCTACCGCAGCGGGCGCGGCAGCCTGAAGGTGCGCGCGCGCTGGCGCATCGAGGACCTGGCGCGCGGCCAGTGGCAACTGGTGGTGACCGAGTTGCCGCCCGGCGCATCGACGCAGAAGGTACTGGAAGAAATCGAGGAGCTCACCAACCCCAAGGTCAAGGCCGGCAAGAAGGCGCTGACGCAGGAGCAGGGCCAGCTCAAGGCCACGGTGCTGGCGGTGCTGGACGGGGTACGCGACGAGTCCAGCAAGGACGCGCCGGTGCGCATCGTGTTCGAGCCCAAAAGCCGCGCCATCGGCCAGGACGAGCTCATCGGCGCTCTGCTGGCGCACACCAGTCTGGAATCGTCCAGCCCCATCAACCTGACCGGCGTGGGCCTGGACGGCAAGCCGGTGCCCAAGAGCCTGCGCCAGATGCTGCAAGAGTGGATCGAGTTCCGCCAGCAAACCATCACCGGCCGCAGCCAGCACCGGCTGCGAAAAGTGCTGGAGCGCATCCACATCCTCGAAGGCCGGCAACTGGTGCTGCTGAACATCGACGAGGTGATTGCCATCATCCGCGAAAGCGACGAGCCGAAAACGGCGCTGATGACGCGCTTTGGCCTGAGCGCGGTTCAGGCCGACGACATTCTGGACATCCGCCTGCGCCAACTCGCGCGGCTGGAGGCGATCAAGATCGAACAGGAACTGAAGGAGTTGCGCCAGCAGCAAGGCAGCCTGCAAGACATTCTGGGCAGCCCGGCCAGCCTGCGCCGGCTGATGGTCAAGGAAATCGAGCAGGACGCCAAACAATTCGCCGACGAGCGCCGCACCCTGATCCAGGCCGAGAAAAAAACCGTCGCCGAAGTCAAGGTGCCCGACGAGCCGGTGACGGTGATCGTCAGCGAAAAAGGCTGGGTGCGCGCGCGCCAAGGCCACGGCCACGACGCGGCGGCGTTCGCCTTCAAGGCCGGCGACGCGCTGTACGGCGCCTTCGAGTGCCGCACCGTGGACCACCTGCTGGTGTTCGGCGGCAATGGCCGCGTTTACAGCGTACCGGTGGCCGGCCTGCCCGGCGCGCGCGGCGACGGCCAGCCCATCACCACGCTGATCGAGCTCGAATCGGGCACCCAGCCGCTGCACTACTTTGCCGGGCCTGACAAGGCCACGCTGCTGCTGTCGGGCACGGGCGGCCACGGTTTTCTGGCGCGGGTAGAGCACATGCTGTCGCGCCAGCGCGGCGGCAAGGCCTTCATCACCGTGGGCGATGGCGAGCAGGCGTGCCGGCCCTCGCTGGCGGCGTGGGCGCCGGAGCAGGAACCAACCGCCGCCGCCGCGGCGACGCACGTGGCCTGCGCCTCCACGGCGGGCCGCATTCTGACCTTCGCCATCGACGAATTGAAGCTGATGGAAAAAGGCGGCCGCGGCCTGACCCTGATCGACCTGGAACCCAAAGACCGCCTGGCCGGCGCGGCTGCCTACACGCGCAGCGTGCGCATCTTCGGCATTGGCCGCGGCGGCAAGCCGCGCGAAGAAAACCTGGAAATCCGCAGCCTGAACAACGCCCGCTCCGCGCGCGCCCGCAAGGGCAAACTGGCCGACCTGGGCTTCAAGCCGACCGGCATCGTGCGGGTGGAGTAAGAGCCAGTTGCGCGCCGCCAGCTTTGGCGCACTTTAACGCTGGCTTTGGCGCTTTTTGACGCTGGCTTTGGCGCTGGTTTAAAGGCCGAGCCGTTGCCCGCACCCTAGCTTTAAACACCTGACTTCAAAGCCCGGCTGGTCGCTGGTGACAGCCACAACACCTCGCGTCGCAGGCGCGAACTGCCGGCAGCTCGGGCGGGTTTTTCGATCCGCTGCCAGTCTTTCAGGGCTGTGTCGTACAGATCGGATGGGTAGCCAGACAGCACCACCATGCCTTTAGCCGACTTGAGCAGCTCCAGCAGCTCCGCGTGCTGCTCTGTTTGAAGTTCGCAGCGGTAGCCGGAATTGCTCCTGGTTGTTGGCATGTAGGGCGGATCGACGTAGAACAGCGTGTGCGGCGTGTCCTGCGCACGTATCACTTGCAGCGCGTCGCGCCGCTCAATGACCACGCCCTGCAAGCGCCGATGCGCACTGACAAGTGCCCGCGGGTAATTTGACCACTCACGCGCCTTACAGCCTGAACCGCTGCGGTGCTTTGCGTCGGCGAATGTGGTCTTGCGCAGGTTGAACAGCGCCTCGTGATGAAACGACTGGTATGCCCGCACGATCGCACGCTGCGCGCGCACGATAAGGTCTTTCGACGGCACGAACGCCTCCTCGAACACCGCGCGCGCATACGGCGTGCGGCGCAGCCGGCGGATTAGGCGCTGGCACTGCACCGGGTCTTGCAACACTTGGAAGATGCCGACGATCTCCTCATCCAGATCGTTGTACACCTCAACCTGGCTGCGCGGCTTGCGCAGCAGCACGCTGGCCGCGCCGCCGAACGGCTCGACGTAGATGCGGTGCGGCGGCAGGTGCTGGATCACCCACGGCGCCAGCGCCCATTTGCCGCCGAAGTAGCGAAGCACGGCGCGCGGCACAGTTTCATTGCTTTTTAAAGATCGGTTTACCTTCATGCTCAGTTTGCGTGATGGACGCTCGCTGGCGTTCGAGTTCGGGGCGCGTGGCCCTCAAATCGTTCAGTGCGCCGCAGCGCGGGCACTTGATGACCAGGTGCGTGTAGCGGCCCTGGCCAAGTTTGCGGAAACACTGTCCGCATCGGATTTCCTGCATGGCAAGCCCTTTTGTTTAAAGGTTCTGGTAGGCTTCGCCCCGCTCTCGCGAGAGTGGCGGGTCTTTGCCGGGCTTGCAGGCTATTTCTGCGGGTTGGGGTCTGCGTCAGGTGTTACCGCACCTGTAGCAGTCGCCCGTCTTTTCTCGTGGTCGAGCGGTCTCCTACTGGTGGTGCAGGTAGCGCGCCGCGTTGCGCGCCTTGTTGTCGGCGGCTTGCGTTACGGCGTTGCCATTGAGGTCGCCGGCGCCGATCAGGCGCCGGATGCTGTCGCAGACGTCGCCGCACTCGCGCGCAAGCGCCTCGCGATTCGTAGGGCCGCCGCTGGGGTGGCGGCTTTCGTAGCCGTGGCGCAGCACTTTGCCGATGGCCTGCACGGCCTCGCCGCACTCTTCGGCCAGCAGCGCCAGGCGCTCGGCCTCGGCGGGCGTCAATTGGTTGAAAGACTTCATGCGCCTCAGAGCACGAAAGCGGGGCGGGCGCAATTGCTGGATGGAGTGCCCGTGCGCGTGTTGTTCAGGCTGAGCGCGAACACGCCGTTTCGCTCTGCATCGCCGGAATATGAACTTCCCCCGCGGGCGGCCAGCCGCTCGCCTGCCAGGTCCAGCGTCCAGATGGCGTCGCCGCCCAGTCCCGAGCTTGCAACGGGGTAGAGCCCGTAGCTCTTGAGCACCTTCAGCGCGGCATCGGCTACCGGCTTGGCGCCGGGGTTGGTCATGTCCTCGAACGAGCGGGCGTACTGGCGCACCAAGGTGTAGTTGTCGGCGCCCGAAGTGTTGTAGCGCACCGATTTTGCCGTGGCCGGCGCGTAGTCGCCGCCGGCAATGCTGCCGGAGAAAGCCGGAGTAATGAGCGCGCCGGTCTCGCCATCGATGGCCTTCCAGGCCGCTGACGTGGCCCCGAAGCTTGCGGATGCCATCAGCGCTGCGTCATTGTTGGCTGTGACCTGTATTTCGCCGCCCACAATGCGCAGGCCCGGCGTCCATTCCCATGCGTTGCCGCACAAATCGGCGATGCCCGCCGCGCTGTTGTCGTGGCGCCAGCTCACCGGGCCGGAGCCGGTCAGCGTGCGGGCCAAACCTGCCGATGCGTCGCCGGGCGTGCCGCCATCCACGCGCCGGCCTGTTTCCCAGGTGGCGTCCGAGCTGCGCCCGCTGTCGGTGTTGCCGTTGGGCATGAAACCATTGCGCCAGCACCACAGCGCGATGGCGGCGAACTCGACGCTTGTAATGCAGTGCCAGCCGGGGCCGTTCGCGCGCGCCGTGTCGACAAAAAAATCAAAAGTCTTGGTACATGTCGGATCGACGCCTGGCAAGCTAAGAAGCTCGCTGTTCTTGAGGATGGCTTGATACGTGCCCACGAACAGCTCTGATTTTTCAACGCCATTGACGATGAAGGCCGGGTGCACGCCCGTGCCCAGGCCGGGGTCGATGTCTTGCAGATTGAACTTTGGAATGATGTTCATGTAGCTGGGCTGGCCGGTGGCGGTGTAGAGAACGGTGACTTTGCCGCCGGTGGCCGCTTCGACGGAAGCGCGCAGATCGTCCTTGACGAAGATGGTGGGCATATGGGTTGCTCCTGTGCGTGGGGTTTCAGGCCGTGGGCCAGAGGGTGACCGAGACGGCGTTGGCATCGAGCGGCGGCGGCCCGATCTGTCCGTCATCGCCTTGGGCGGTGGCCGATTCGCGGCGGCGCGCGGGAATTTCGATTTGCGCCAGGTACGCGCCGCTGCCGCCCTCGCCGGCGCTGCCGCCGTTGGCGCGGATTTCGATCATGACTGCCGTGTCTTGCTGGCGCGCGGCGCAGTCGATGGACACGCCAGCGACGGTGACCACCGCGCCCGCTACGGCGAAGTCGGCCACCGGCTGGCCGGGCTGTTTGAGATGGATTTGCATGGGTGGGACTCTCCTTTGGTGGTCAGTTGTTGAGCTTGGTCAAGCGCCAGCGCAGCGCCACGTTGTCGGCGGCGCTGGCCAGCAAGACGGTAAAACCGTTGGTGGCGCGCGATGAAACGACGATGTGGCGGCCATCGCAAGGCGCGCCGGTGGCGGCCGCCACGTCGAACGACAGGCTGTAGTCGTTGGCCGACAGGGTGTTGATGACGGGCGAGGCGCTGGCCGGGCTGCCCAGCAGTTGCGGGAACTGCGCCTCGATGCGGCGCGCGTCGGTCAGCTTGACGTTGGCGAGGTTGGGGTCGCTGGCGTCGGTGCTGCCGGACGGAATGGTGAGGCTGTAGATCGTTATCGCGCCATTGGGCACGGCGGAGCCGATGGGCGTGACGGCCAGCTTCCACAGGCTTGCCGCGTCCTTGAACAGGTAGGCGTAGACCGTGACCGGGCCGGCGCCGGTGTTGGCGGGCACCGAGGCGGCGTTGTCGCCGCCGGCCACCGGCCAGGCGCGACCATGGGCAAAGCACACGCCGGCGGCAAGGCTGAGGTTGCGCGCGGCGGTGGTGGATTTGCTGACCGCGCAGCCGCTGACCACACCCCGGTTAATGATGGTGATCTCGCCTTGCTGCTGGGCCTGCTGGCGCAGCGCGCGCACGCCGTAGTTGGCCAGCGCGGCCTGGTCGAGGGCGAATTTGAGCGCGGCCACGATCTCGTCCTGGCTTTCGGGCGCCACGCGCAGCCAGTTGGCCGTATCGCTGCCGGGGTCGGCCGCGCTCTTGCCGGCGCCAAGGCGCCGGTAAATCAGCCCGGTAACGGGGCTCCAGGCCAGCGCGCCCGCGGTGTAATTGGCGGCGGGATCGAACTTGCCTGCGGCGATGGCGGCCAGTGTCAGATCGCGCGCGAGCTGCGCGGCGGCGCCCGACAAGGCGGCGCTGTTGCCCGCCGCGTTGTTTTCTGCCGCCTGGGCGTTGGCGGCGGCGGCAAAGCCGGGCAGCGCGGCCAAAAAGGCATCGGCGCGGGCGGCGAAATTGAGCGGGTCGGCGCTTTGCGGCACGGGCGTGGGCAGCGCGGGAATAAGCGTTGTCATGTAAGGCTCTCGATCTCCAGGGAACATAGATTCCAGGCGGGGTAGGTGACTTCGATGGAAAAGTCGCGGTAGTAGCCGTAGATCGTCATCGGGCTGTAGTCGCCGCTGCCCGGCATACCCAGCCACACGCAGGGCGTGGCGCGGACGGCTTCCAGCGCGCGCTGTACCGCCGGGTAGCGGCTGCGCGGCTGCTCGAGCATCACGTTCAGGCGGCGCGAGAAGCGCCCGCGCTCAAACGTCTGGATGCCGTCGGCGCTGATGTTCTTTCGGCTGTAGTCGATGATCGACGTGGCCGCGCCCCACTGCGCGCCGCCCAGATCGAACGTGTTGCCCGCCACCACGGCGGCGCAGGCGGCCGGGCCGGTGACCGTGATCTCCAGCCTGCTGCCGCTCGAGGGCGCCAGCGCTGTAAAAACCACGTCGGTGACCTGCTCGGGCTCGGCGAAGAAATACCCGTACCAGTCCGCCGGATCGGCGCGCAGCGGGCGATCGAAAGTTGACAGCACGGCGCCCTCTGCGCTGCGCTGTGTGAGCCGGATGCGCGAGCCGATCAGCCCAAAAAACGCCACGGCGTTGATGCGGCCCGGGATCGTGATGGAGGCGAGCAAATCGCCCTCGGTAACGGTGGATGCGCCGATGCCGCCATCAAACATCGACCAGCGGTTGGACGGCGCGGCGGCCATCCAGTACAGCGGCTCGGCGGGCGGGTATTTGCCCAGCGCCGGGGCCTGCACGCATTCATACGTTTTGCCCGTGGCCTCCAGGTACACGCGCTGGCCCAGCGCGTAGCTGGCCGTGGCGGCATACGCCGGGTCGGCCGCGCCGGCGTTGCTGGCCGTGACCATGCCGGGCGTGATTGTGACGGGGCGGATCAGCAGCACCGGGCGGCCTCCTGCACGGCCACGTCCAGCCGCTGGCCGCCGGCGTTGCGCACGGGCAGGCCGTCCTCGGCAATGCGATCGAGCAGACGCCGCGTGCGGCCCGTGTTGGCCGCGGTGGCGCCGGCATCGGCGCGGCGCTCGGCGCGCAACTGTGCCAGCTCGCGGCGCAACTGCTGCAGCTCGTGCAAGATGGCCGCATCGCCGCCCAGCGCCGACAGCAGGCGCTGCGTTTGCGCGGCGCTGAAATAGCGCGCCGGCCCGGTCACTTCCAGCTCCGGGCCGTGCTCGCCGACCAGGCGCAGGCCGCCGCCGTGCAGGCCGCCCGCGGCGAACGCGGGCACGGCCTTGCCTTGCAGCGCGGCAATCACGGCGCGCAGCCCGTCGCGGGTGGTGTCGGTGCCGGCCTTGATGGCCTCCGCCAGAATCTGCTCCGAGGTCTTGGCGCCGGCCTCCAGCGCCGCCAGCGTGCTGTCGATCTGGCCCAGCAGGCCCAGGCTGTCTTGCTGGTAGCTGGCCGGCGCGCCGGCGTCCAGGCGGCCCGCAATGGCCTCGGCGCGGGCCAGCAGGGTATTGACCAGGCTGGCGTACCCGGCCCCGCCCAGCCCCGCATCCTGCGCCTTTTGCAGCAGCGGGCCCAGCAGCGCGGCCATTTCGTCGCCGTAGCCGGCCAGCGTCTGGCCCGTGGTGGACATGGCCATGCTGTAGGCCACGTTGTAGCGCTCTTGCAGGACGGCAAATTGCGCCGCCGTGTCCAACTGGCCGAAACGGATGTCTTGCACAGTTTGGCGCAGGCCGCTGGCCGACGTGTTCATGGTCTGCGCGAGCTGGGCCTGCGACTGGTAGTAGGCCACGGTCTCCTCGCGCAGCTTGCCCAGGCTGGCCACGGCCTTGGCGCCGTCGAGGCTGTACTTTTGCAGAGCGGCCACGTAGTCCAGTTGCGCCTTCTGCGCGTTGCCGGCGGCCGCGGTCTGCGCCGCGCGCGCCGTGGCCAGGTCCTTCTCTGCCGCCGTGGCCTTGGCGGCCAGATCGGCAGCCTGCGCGCGCAAAGTCCGGGCCTTGGCCTGATTGGCGGCTTCATCGGCGGTTGATTTGTTGTAGGCCGCCAGCATGTTGAGGTAATTGGACGTGCTGACCAGGTCAGGGCGCAGGCCGGAGGCGCTCAGGCGCGTGAGCTGATCGGCGAAGGCCTGAATGTCCGCCGTGGGCAGCCTGGCCAGCTTGGAGAGCATGCTGGCCTGGGTGTCCTCGTAGGTTGCCAGAGCGGCCAGGCTGGCGGGCACGGTCTCGCCCTTGATGCCGTTCTGCACATTGCCATGGCGCAGGTAGGTCGCCACCAGGTTGCGGGCGGCGTTGCCGCGCGCGGCCTCCAATGCGGCGGCGCTGTCCAGATAGCCCTGCCCGGTGTTGCCGCTGGCGGCCTTGGCCGCGGCCAGCGCCGCCTCTTTGGCGGCAACGCCGGCATCGGCCTTGGCCAGGGCCGTCTGCGCGGCGGCAATGCCGCCCTGGCCGGGCAGCGCCGTGGTTTGCGCGGCGATCTGTGCGCTTATTTGATCGGGCGTCATGACGGCGGGGCCAATGATGCCGATGGCCGCCTCGCGCACGGCAATGCGCTCGCCGGCAATGGCGCCCAACTCGTCGCTGATGCGCTGGCCGATCAGGGCAAACGCGCTGGTAATCGACGCCACCCAGGTGCTGGTGTCCAAGCCCTGCAAGGCTTTTGCCAGGCCGCCGATGTTCAGCACCGTGCCCGATGCCGCCGCTTGCAGATCGAACATCTCGCCCTCGAGGCCCAGCGCCGCCTGCTGCGCCGCCGTGAGCTGGGCGGCGGCGGCCAGGCCGGCCTCGCCCACGCCGCCTGCCGCGCCGCCAAAGCGCAGCACGCCGCTGGACGCATCGCCCAGGATTTTGTTGATGACAGAAAAAGACCCGCCCAGGGCCTGGGCCTGGCTGGCCGCGCCGGCCATGGCGTCGCGGGCGATTTGCATCCCCGGCGCCACGGCTGCCGCGCGGGTGTAGGTGGCAATCAGATCGCCGGCGGCGGCGCGGGCCAACTCGTCGAGCATCTGGGCCGCCTGATCGAACTGCGGCGCAAGGGCCAGCAGCGCGGCGTAAGCCCGGCGGCCAGCGTCGGTCATCAAATCCTGCGCCTCCAGCAGGGCGGCAAACTCCCCGCGCGTGGCCGCGCGCTCCTGCTCTTTCAGCAGGCTTCCCTCGTAAAACCACCCCAGAAGCGCCCGGCGCACTTCGCCCTACGATGTGCCCGTCCAAGCCCAAACCCCGCCCAAACCAGCCAATCCGCCGCCCCAGCCCGCCCATTCCGTGCCAAATCCCCCGTCAACGCCAGCGCGCCCGAAATCCCCCCGTAACCCGCGCCAGTCCTAGCGATGCGCCGTTTTCCCCGATGGCCCGGTTGGTGCCAAAACGATCACCTCCCCACATACGATCTCAGCGGGCCTGCTGAAATCATAAACAGGCTCCAAGTCCATTCTCATCGCGCTGAGCCGCTGGCGGTCACGCGGCTGGCGCGAGAGGCGGCGCGAGCGAACATGAATATCCCGCAATCAGCGCCCGCTCAAGTTTCATTGCTACACTATTTGTAAAACCTATGCAGGCATTGCCAATCCGAATCGGCGCGCGATTGCCTTGCTCGCAATGGTAAATTTTCAGGTTTCACTTTCTCATCAGGAGGCAAGCAACATGCAACACCCATCTCTTTCTCGCCGCAAGGTTCTTGCCACGGGCCTGGCCGGCATCGGCACGCTCGGCCTGCCCCAATGGTCGTTGGCGGCCAGCCAGTACCCCAGCAAGCCGGTGCGCGTCATCGTGCCGTTTACCGCCGGCGGCACGACCGACGTGGTGGCGCGCACGGTGCTGATCAAAATGGGCGAGCAGATGGGCGCGTCCTTCATCATCGACAACAAGGGCGGCGCCAACGGCATCATCGGCACGGAACAGGTGGCGCGCGCCGCGCCCGATGGCTACACGCTGCTGTTCAACTCCGCGGGCGCGCAAACGCTCAGCCCGGTGATCTACAAGGCCAACTACGAGGCGCTCGGCAGCTTCGAGCCGATCGGCATGGCCTGCAACCTCGGTTTCATACTGATTGCCCGCAAGGACCTGCCGGCCAACAACGTGCAGGAACTGATCGCGCTGGCCAAGAAAGGCGGCAAACCCCTCACCGCCTCGTCGGGCAGCAGCATGATCGTTTTGATTACCGAGCAATTCAAGCGCGTCGCCGGCGCGCCCGACATCATCAACGTGCAGTACAAGGGCACCAGCCCGCAAATGCAGGCGGTGGTGGCCGGCGAGGTGGATTTCTCGTTCGACTCGTTCGTCTCCGTGGAAATGATCAAGTCCGGCAAGGTCAAGGCGCTCGGCGTGGTGATGGCCCAGCGCGCCGAATTGTTCCCGCAAGTGCCGACGATGAAGGAGCAAGGCGTTCCGGACATGGAGTTCACCACCTGGGCCGGTATGCTGGCGCCCAAGGGCACGCCCAGGGCCATCGTGGACATGCTCGCCGCCCAACTGGAAAAAACCGTGCAAAACCCGGACGTGATCGCCAAGCTCAAGGCCAACAATTTCATCCCGGACTCCACCTCGCGCGAGCTGTTCGGCAAGCAGATCCAGTCCGAAACCGAACGCTGGCAGCGGATCGTCAAAGAGATCAACTTCAAGCTGGAAGGAACCTGAGCCGTCGCGGCGCGCGGTACCATCGCGGCTGCTTGTTTGAACCCGTATGCCCCCTACCCTCTTGCGCCACGGCCTGATCGCGGCGGCGGTCCTGATGCTGACCGCCTGCACGGGCTTGATGCGCCACCCGCAGCCGCTGCCGCTGCTCGACTACCAGCCCGAATCGTTCGACGCCAGCGCCTTTTCGCGCCATTACGCGGCGCGGCCCGCGCGCACCTGCGAAGCGGCCCGGCGCGCGCTGCTCAGTCAGGGCTACGTTCTCGCCGCCACGGCGGCGGACCAGGTCACGGCGCGCAAGTACTTCCAGCCCGACGTGGAGCACCACGTGCAACTGGAGTTCAAGATCGTCTGCGCGCCCGAAGCCGGCGACAGCAGCGCCAGTATGGCCTTTGCCAGCGGCCTGAAAGACCAGTACGTGATCCGCAAGGCCAAGGAATCGGCCTCGGTCGGCGTGGGCGGCATCGGCTCGCTGTCGCTGCCCATCGAGGGCGGCATGGACGCCCTGGTCAAAGTGTCCAGCGAAACCGTGACCAACCGCGCGCTGTACGAGCGGCTGTTCGACCTGGTGAGCGAGCACCTGAGCCAAGCGGTGGAGCCGCCCGCGTCCGAACCGGCGGCGCCGCCCGCGGCAGCGGCCTTGCCGCAACCGACCATCATCCTGCTGCACAGCGCCGCCCTGCCCCCGCCGATGGCGGCTGCAGCGGCGTCAGCGCCGCAACCTGCCGCGTCAACGCCTGAACCGGCCGCGTCCGCCGCCGAATGACCCGGGGTCGCCTCAGAAAAAAATCGCACGCCAAGCCGGTTGCAGCGGTCGTCGAGCGCATATCCCCCCGTATGCCGGTCAGCGCGATTCTCTGGAATCAGACGCTGACTCAGCCCGGTTGACAGATTCAGGTCTGGTCACCCACCACGCCGACACCACGATCAGCAAGCCGCCGATCCAGCCCTGCAGTGCCATCTGCTCGCCCATCCACAATACCGCGATCAGCGCACCCCATATAGGCTCGCTGCCCATGAGCAAGGCCACGCGCGAGGGGCTGGTGCGCGATGCCGCGTAGTTCTGCACGAAGAATGCAAACAAGGTACAGCACAACACCAGGAAAGCCATGGTCCACCAGAATGACGCACTGCGTGGCAGCGGTGGCCACGCGGTACCGCTGACGGCCAGCATCAAAATCGTCGACCCCAGCGTCATCATGCCCATCTGCACTGCCGTTACCGTGAGCGCGGGAAGTCCGTGCAGTTGGCCCTGGCGGCGCGTCAGGCAGACCATGACGCCGCGCAGGAAGGCCGCGAGAACCATCAGGGCGTCGCCCCATGTCAAGCTGGCCGACCCGCCATGCTGGAATGCCAATAGACCGGCTCCCAGCAAAGACGCCACAGCAGCAGCCAGGACCACGCCGGTGGGCTTGGTCTTGAGCAACCACCACTCGCACAACGGGGTAAAGGCCACGCACAGGCTGATCAGGAATGCCGCGTTGGAGGCTGTGGTCAGCGACACGCCGAAGGTCTCGCTGACGAATACGGCCAGCAGGAGGATGCCCAGCATGGATGCCCCGGCCAGTGCTGCTGGCCACGACGCCGCCGAAAGCCCGCGCAGCGCGGGCAGCAAGATCAAAAAAGTCAGACCAAAGCGCAGAACCAGGAATTGCAGCACAGGCATCTGCACGGTGGCGAGTTTGGCCGCACTGTAGCTGCCGCCCCAGATCACTGCGACCAGAAGTAACAGGTCTTCGACCAAGCCGGGCAACGGCCAAGCCTTGGGCGACCCTTTCGAATCCGCAGCGGTGGATGAGGTATTACTCATGCACTACTTTGGTGGAAGCCAAGTCTTCGAAGCTGCGAATCTTTCGTGTTGACATGCCCCGTACTCCCTGAATGTCGTTGGCATGACCGCCTCCAGAACAGCCAGCCCAGCAAACTGTCCCATGGTCAAGGCGTGCGGATCGCCATGTCCGGCCAGTGCTTGCGTGCGCGCTTGACGAAGCGAGCATCGAAGCTGGCGAAGCCTTCATCGGCTTGCTGGCTGGCGGCGGCCAGATGCAGCGCATCGGCGAAGTCCAGGCCAGCGGACAGCGCCTCGATGGCCGATTGAATACCGTGCGGGTCTTCGCAGCGCACACCGGGCAGGCGGGTCAAGCTTCCAAGCGCCTGCGTGATCTCGTGAGCGG
Organism: Desulfovibrionaceae bacterium; assembly: GCA_009778355.1. GTDB lineage: Bacteria > Pseudomonadota > Gammaproteobacteria > Burkholderiales > Burkholderiaceae_C > Ottowia. The sequence continues at coordinate 14,765 of WRJY01000322.1, forward strand.
CAAAGTCAAAGGCGCTGCGCAGTACCCATTCGGTTTCCAGCAGCACCGTTTTCGACAGCCAGATGGTGTGCTGGCGAAACAAGGCAACGGCCCGTTTGTGCTGGACCGGGTCGTCAGCAGCAAGGAAGCGGACGACGACGTTAGTATCGACCGCGAGCATGGCGCGCCTTGACTTCCTTGGCGATGGCGGCATCCATTTGCGCCAGGCTGACCCGGCGTTTGGTCTTGAGGCAGCCGGCCACGTCCTCGATCCGGCTTTCCTCCTGTTGCTGGCGCAGTTTGAGCAGGATGCCTTCAGCAGTTTCCTGCACCTGGAACTCGGTGCCGGCCTTCCATTGGCGCGCATGGCGGATGCTGCTGGGCAGCACGATCTGCCCCTTGCTGGAAAGGCGCGTGGTAGGGACTGGGGGCTGCATGATGGATTGGCCTTGTAAGACGCAGGTAAGATAAATTTTAGCCCGAATATTCCACCGTAGCCCCAAAACAAGGACGGCACCGCCCTTTATGCCCGAAGATCGAGGTCTCGAATCCAGATCAAGCGAGCGGGCGATGCCGAAACCAAACTGTACCGAAGAATTTGACGTTGGGCCAATGGACTTTGGCCGCTTGGGCCGGCGCGTGGTGCAGGGCCGATTCGATGGCGGCAGCATGACCAGCGATGGCGGCGTGATGCTGGCCGGTAGTTTTAACCTTGTGATGGACAATAAAGCCCCCGGCTTGCCGGGGGATAGTTACTTTGGGTTGACAAGCGTTCTGGTGTCGCTGTTCATGGCCCGGGGCTCTATGCGCCGGGCGCGAAGCTGTCGCCAAGGACTTCGATCCGCCTGGCGCCCGCTGCCTGGCGAGGGCCGTGACATCGAAACGTCACGTTCAGCCGCTACCATCGAGGCAAAATCGAAGCACAGGAGTGTTCGTGCCATGTTCAGCGTTGACAACGTCGTAAGCGATTTGTGGCCTCAAGCCCATCCGGCCCCTTGGCAAAAGGTGCTGCTCAGGCGTCTGTTGCATGAGAAGGAGTTCCAGCAGTTCGCCGCCAGTCATCAGCACCTCAGAGGGCTGGACATGGTCGAGCAGGCGCTGGAGCACTTGCAGTTGCGCTGCGAAATTTCCGCCCGCAGCCTGGAGCAGATTCCCGAGCACGGCCCGGTCATCATCGTCGCCAACCACCCCACCGGCGCTGCCGACGGGCTGGCGCTGCTGTATGCGCTCTCTCGCGTGCGGCGCGACGTGAAAGTCGTCGCCAACCGGATGCTCGTCCACCTCGAACCGCTGGCGTCCCTGTTCATTCCGGTCGACAACATCAGCAAACAGACCCGAAGAGCCGCGCTGATGCAAATGAACGCACACCTCGAAAACGGCGGCGCGTTGCTATTTTTCCCGGCGGGCGAGGTATCCCGCATCACCGCCAAGGGGCTGCGCGACAGAAGCTGGAACCCCGGCTTCGTGAAACTGGCCATCAAGCACAGCGCCACCATCCTGCCCATGTTCATTGACGGGCGCAACAGTTTTGGGTTTTATGTCAGCACGGTGATCGCTCCGCCGCTTGCCATGCTGCTGCTCTTTCAGCAGATGTTTCGCAAGCGCGGCGGCGTGCTGCACATGAAAGCGGGAGCGCGCATTCCTTTTGCCAACTGGCACGCGCCCCAAATGTCCGCCCGCGAAACCGCTGAAAAATTCCGCCGGCACGTCATCCGGCTCGGCAAAGGGCAGCCCGGAAATTTCAAAACCGAGTGCGCCATTGCCCGCCCGGAAGAGCGGAGCGCGCTCAAGCGCGACTTGGCGCGGGCCGAACGCCTTGGCCAAACACCCGACGGCAAGCTGATTTACCTTTGGCGGCGCGATGGCCAGGAAGACGCGCCCTTGCTGCGCGAATTGGGGCGGCTGCGCGAAATTGCCTTCCGCGCCGTGGGCGAAGGCAGCGGCAAACAGCGCGACATCGACCGCTACGACGATGATTATCTGCACCTCATTCTGTGGGATGAAGACGACCTGGAAATCGTGGGCGCCTACCGCTTTGCCCCCACGGCACAACAGGTCGAAAAACATGGCCTGCAAGGGCTTTACAGCGCCAGCCTGTTCCAGTATGGCGAAAAGATGGACAGTGTGATCGCGCAAGGCATCGAACTGGGGCGCAGCTTCATTCAGCCACGTTATTGGGGGCGGCGCGGCCTGGATTATTTGTGGTTGGGCATTGGCGCTTATCTGGCGCGCTATCCAGAATACCGTTATCTGTTCGGCCCCGTGTCCATGTCCGGCGGCTTGCCGCCGGCAGCCCGGGATTTGCTGGTGGCTTTTTACCGCCTTTGGTTCCCGTCCGGCCAGCGGCTGGCGGTTTCCAACCGGCCTTACCCGGCGACCCTGCCCGCCGTGCTGGCGCAGTTTTCAGGCACGGATTATTCCGAGGACCTGATCCGCCTGAAATCATTGCTGGGCAATCTGGGTTGCGGCATACCGCCGCTGTACAAGCAATACACGGAACTGTGCGAACCCGGCGGCGTGCAATTCATGGATTTCGGCAGCGACCCGGCTTTCGACAACTGCATCGACGGCCTGGTACTGGTAGACCTGACACGGCTCAAGCCGGCGCGGTACCAACGCTACATCGGGGTGCATTTGGCTGGCGACGCCAAGATTGGCCAGGCAATTTATTGTAGCTACAATAAATCATACTCGTCGAGTTCGATCCCGCCAAGGACAAGCTCAATATCGCCAAGCACGGTGTTTCATTAGAGCAAATTTGATTTAAATGCTTACACATGATATGCTAAGTGCTCTCAGTCAGGAGAGTTGGCATGCGTGCGTATTCGCAAGAC
>WRJY01000323.1 GCA_009778355.1 Desulfovibrionaceae bacterium
AACTCGACCACGCCATCGGCGTGGCGAATGGATTCAATGCGTTCGTTCATATGGAGTCTCCTTGTTTCACACTTTGCGGACGGGGCCAGCATACCGCACCACGTTGGCATCGGTCGTCAATAGCGTCATGCCCTCGATGGCGGCCTGGGCCACCAGCAGGCGGTCGAACGGGTCTTTGTGGATCGGCGGCAAGCTTTCGACGGCCAGCGCGTGCTCGCCAGTGACAGCCAATTCGGCGTAGCCGTTGTCCAGCAGGCCGCGCCGCAGCAAAAGCGCATCGACCTGAAAGTCAGCCCGATCCAGCGCGCGCTTGATGACGATTTCCCAGATGCTGGCGACGCTGAAAAACAGCCGGTTGTCGGCTGATTCGATCAGCTTGCGCGCGGCAGCGGAAAGCCGCTTGGGCGCGCCCGCCGCCCACAGCAGCAGGTGCGTGTCGAGCAGCAGTTTCATGCGCCGAACAAGTGTTCGATCTCGGCTGCGCCCATGGCGTCGAAATCATCCGGCACCCGCACCTGCCCGGCCAGGAACCCCAGGCGCTTGGGCGGCGCGGGTTCGGGCGCGTCCAGCGGCACCACCCTGACCATCGGCCTGCCCGCCTTGGCGATGACGAAAGACTCCCCGCGCGCCGCCCGTTCGACGATGCGCGACAGGTGCGTCTTGGCTTCGTGGATGTTGATTGTCAGCATGGCGTCAATTGAACTAAGTCCGATTAGTTTAGTCCATGTGGAACGCGCGCGCAATTTCTTCTGCCAGCATCGCTGCGCGAGCCGGCTGAGATCGTAAACAGGCGCTCAAGCCCTCACGCTTGGGCCTCGCTGCGCAAAAAGTCGAGCAAGGCGACCAATCGCGGATCCGAACGCCGATTCGGGGCATACAGCAGGTGGAACGCACCAGGTACCGGGTGGATGAGTTTGAGCGGTCGCACCAGTCGCTTCATCTGCAAGTCGTCCTCGACCAGGCAGCCGATGCCCATCGCCACGCCCATTCCCTCGATGGCGGCCTGATAAGCCAAGCTCAAGGACTCGAAACGCAGGTAACCCGTTTTTTCGTCCTGCACCGTCAGGCCCGCGGCGTGAAACCAGCGCCGCCAATCGTGCGGTCGGGAGGCGGATTCGATCAGCACCTGCTGTCGCAGATCGTCTGGCTTGCGCAAGTCGCCTTGCAAGGCCGGACTGCATACGGGAAAAATCTCGGTGCGCACCAGTTCCACGCTGTTGTCGCCGCTCGGCCCCTTTTCAAGGAAACGCACCACCGCATCGAAGCCATCGCGCACGACGTCAACCACCGCCAGCGAGGTCGTTAGCTGCAACTCGATCGCCGGGTTCATCTCCTGGAAGCGCCGCCAGCGCGGAATCAGCCAACGCATGGCGAAGCTCGGGTAGGCACAGATCGACAGCGGCCGCACGCGCGGCCAGGCGCGCGCGCGGTTGGTCGCCCATTCGAGGTCGTCGAGCACGCGCGCCACTTCCTTGGCGTAGGCCTGCCCTTCGGGCGTCAACGTCACCTGGCGACGGTATCGGTCGAACAGGCGGATGCCCAGTTCGGCCTCCAGCGCCTGAATTTGCCGACTGACGGCGCCGGGCGTGACCGACAGTTCCTGCGCTGCGAGAGTGAAGTGCAGGCGTCGCGCCGCGGCATCGAAGGCGCGCAGGGCTTGGAGCGACGGAAGGCGCCGCCGAGTTTGATTCATTGAATTTTTATCAATATGAAGTTGTTTAGAAATCGTTTGTCATGGCCGTTACCGATCCACATAATTTTACCTGTGTACATAGAGGAACCAGAGATGAATGCCATCTTGAAACTGCGTCTTTCCGATCCTCCTGCTGGCGCCGATCTCGTTGCGCCAGATTGCCAAGGACTCAACTTCTGGCGCATCGACCACACCATCCGCCAACTGCTCGGGCTGTACCTGGAGCCTGAAGTCCTCGCGCACTTTGAGCCGCACCTCGACGAGTTGGGCCACTTGTGCGGAAACCGAATGAACGAGCTTGCCAAGTTGGCCGACAAACACGGCCCCATGCTGCACTATCGTGACCGCTTCGGGCGCAATGAGGATTGGGTCGAATACCACCCAGCGTACCAAGAGATGGAGCGCATCGCCTACGAGCGTTACGGCATGCACGCCATGTCGCGGCGCGAAGGTGTGCTCGGCTGGCCGGGCATCGTGCCCTCGGTTGTCAAGTACGCCTTCAACTATTTGTTCGCGCAAACCGAATTCGGCCTGCTGTGCCCGGTTTCGGCCACTGACACATCGATCCTGCTGATCCAAAACTACGCAAGCGAGGAACTCAAGCGGCGCTTCCTGCCAGCGATGCTGACGCAGGACATGGACAAGCTTTCGCGCGGCGCCCAATTCATGACCGAGGCTGCCGGCGGCTCGGACGTCTCCAACAGCACGCTGATGGCCAAGCGTGCTGGCGACCATTGGGAGCTTTGGGGCGACAAGTGGTTTTGCTCCTGCGTCGATCACGAGGTGGTGCTGCTGCTGGCGCGCTGTGAGGGCGCTCCGGCGGGCAACGGCGGCCTGTCGCTGTTCCTGATGCCGCGCTGGCTGGAGGACGGCGCGCGCAACCGTTACCGCATCGCGCGTCTGAAGGACAAGCTCGGCTCGCGCTCGATGGCCTCGGGCGAGACCACCATGGAAGGGGCCGTGGCCTACCTGCTCGGCGAGCCAGGCCGCGGCTTGCGGCAAATCATGGACCAGACCAATCTGTGCCGGCTCTCGCATGGCTTCCGCGCCGCCGGCATGATGCGCCGCTGCATGAACGAGGCCCTGCAGGTCGCGCGCAATCGCATGACCTTCCGCAAGTTCGTGATCGAACATCCGCTGGCGCGGCGTCAACTGCTCAAGATGCTGCTGCCAACCGAGCAGGCGTTGTCGGTCGGGCTTGCTGCCGCAATGGCGCTTGATGCCGGTAACGACAGTCTGGTGCGCATCCTCACGCCCCTGGTCAAGTTGCGCTCGTGCCGCGACAACGTCAAGGTGGCAACCGCGTCGATGGAGATGCGCGGCGGCAACGGCTACATCGAGGACTGGACCAACGCCCGTCTGGTGCGCGATGCCCATCTCGGCGTGTTGTGGGAGGGCACCAGCAGCATCAATGCGCTCGACCTCTACAAACGCGCGGTTGGCAAGGAGCAGGCGCACCATGCGCTGCACCGCTTCTTGCACAGCCGGCTCGATGCGGCGCCCGTGCCGATGGACTTTGCGGCGGAACTGCGCTCGCTGGTCGATGCGGCGATCAGGCATATCGGCGCCACGGCGGCCGATACGGCGCAGGAGTTGACAGCGCGCGAAGCAATCACTCAGCTCTACCACGTCACCAGCGCAGTGCTGATGGCTTGTGAAGGCGCCCAACTCGGCGCCCGCGGCGGCGATGCGAGGCGGCTGCTGATGGCGCGGCTCGTGATCGATCATCGTCTGATGCCGGCGCAGCCGTTCCAGCAGCAGGATGTGGCGCGCGAACATGCGCGTTTCGAGTGTTTGCTTGGCGATGCGGCGACGACGCGCATCGATGATGTCGCCGCGCTGTTGAAATGAAACGTCCCGCTGCCCAGGAAACGATGGAAGCCCATCTTCCCCCGTGGGAGATGGATTCGGGCGATGAGAGCAAGGCGCTCATCTCGACGGGCATCCGCGGCGGCGGGCGCCTCGTCGCCCCGAGTCAGCTCAAGGAGCGTGCGAGCCGCGCCGCTGCGGTGTTGCACGCACTCGGCGTGCGCTCGGGCGACTGCGTGGCGATCCTGATGCGCAACGACCTGGCCTTTCTCGAAGTCAGCCTGGGCGCGCAGTGGCTTGGCGCCTATGCAGTGCCGGTCAACTGGCACTTCAAGCCTGAAGAAGCGCTCTACGTGCTGTGCGACTGCGACGCGCGCGTACTGGTTGCGCATGTTGATTTGCTGCGACCGCTGGCGGTGCCATCAACCATCGCTGTCTTGCAAGCCCAGGTGCCAGCCGCCTTGGCGCGGGCCTACCGCCTCGCCGCCGACGCCATCGCCCCGATCGACGCCGTGCCCGATTGGGAGGCGAGCCTCGCCGCGGCGGCGCCCTACGGCGGTGCGAGCGCGTTGTTCACCGACAGCATGATCTACACCTCGGGCACCACGGGTTTCCCAAAAGGCGTGCGACGCGAGATGCCGCGCGACGAAGCGCAGCGCCGCTTGGTCGATGGCATGCGCGACCTGATCTACGACTTTCGGCCCACCATGCGGACCGCCGTTGTGGCGCCGATGTACCACAGCGCCCCCAACGCCTTCTCGCTGCGCGCCGCGCGCATCGCCGAATACCTGGAACTGGCGCCGCGCTTCGACGCCGAAGAGCTGCTTTCGCTGATCGAGCGCGAACGGCTCACGCATCTGTGGCTGGTGCCGACAATGTTCGTGCGTTTGCTCAAGCTGCCCGAGGCGACGCGGCGGCATTACGACCTGTCCTCGTTGCAATTTGTCGTGCACGGCGCGGCGCCGTGTGCGCCGGAGGTCAAGCGGAGCATGATCGAATGGCTTGGCCCCATCATTCACGAATATTACGGCGGCACCGAATCGGGCGCGGTGGTGTACTGCGACAGCCAGCAATGGCTCGCGCATCCGGGCACGGTCGGCAAGCCGATCCCGTCAGCGCGCGTGGAAATCCATGACGAGCACGGCAACCTGCTGGAACCGGGCATCGTGGGCGAAATTTTCATGAAGATTGCCTACTATCCCGACTTCACCTACCACAAGCTGCCTGAAAGGCGCACCGAGGTGGGGCGCGGCGAACTGGTCACCTGCGGCGACATCGGCTACCTGGACGAGGACGGCTTTCTGTACCTGTGCGACCGCAAACGCGATATGGTGATCTCGGGCGGCGTGAACATTTATCCGTCCGAAATCGAGGCCGCGCTGTGCATGCTCGATGAGGTGCACGATTGTGCGGTCTTCGGTATCCCCGACGACGAATTCGGCGAATCGCTGATCGCCGTGGTCGAACCCGTGGCCGGCGCGGCCATCTCGACCGATCGCCTGCGCCAGCAGCTTGGCAAACGGCTGGCCGATTACAAGGTGCCGCGGCGCATCGAAATTCGCGGCGCCTTGCCGCGCGAGGATTCCGGAAAAATTTTCAAGCGGCTTTTGCGCGATCCGTACTGGCGTTCGCGCGAAAGAGCCATTTGAAAGTGACGCTGAGCAAAATTCACAAAGGAGACAAATCATGAAAGCTCACACAATCCAAAACCGGCGCTCTTCCCGGATGCGCAAAGTACTGTGCATCGCCGCGACGCTCGCCGTCGTCGCGGAGCCGATCGCAGCCCGGTCGGATTGGCCGTCGGAGCGGCCGCTCAAGGTCATCGTGCCCTATACGGCCGGCGGCCCTTCGGATACCGTGACGCGCGCCATTGCGAAACGCCTGGCGGAGCGCATCGGACAAAACATCGTCGTGGAGAACCGGCCTGGCGCCAACAGCGCACTGGGCATCGGGCAGGCGGCGCAAATGCCCGCCGATGGCTACACCTTCGTCACCGTGCTGCCAGCGTTCCTCATCAACTCGAACCTGAACAAGAACATTCCGTACAAGTTGCAGGATCTGGCGCCGGTCAGCCTGATGGCCGACATGCCGCTGTTCCTGTTCACCAATAAGGACGTGCCGGGTCAGACCATCGCTGACATGGTCAAGTACTTCCGCTCCAACCCCGGAAAGGCCAACTACGCATCCAGCGGCGAAGGATCGAGCGCCCATCTGACCGGCAGCTATTTCGCTCTCAGGAACGGCCTGCAGATGACGCACGTTCCTTACAAGGGCGCGTCGCAGTTCCTTCCCGATTTGGTCTCGGGGCAGGTGTCGATGGTGTTCGACGCCATGGTTTTGGAGATGCCCTACGTCAAGGAGGGCAAACTCAAGGCGCTGGCCATCGCCTCACGGAACCGCTATCCGGACGCGCCGGACATCCCGACCATGCAGGAATCCGGCTATCCAGGCTTCATCATGGGCTCGTGGGCCGGGTTGATGGCGCCGGCGGGCACGCCAGCCGCCGCCATCGAACGCATGTCCAGGGAGATTGCCGAAATCGTCAAGCAGCCGGAAGTGGTCGCCACATTCAAGCACCTGGGTTTTCTGCCGATGGGGACTTCGCCGCAGGAATTCAAGTCCTTCCTGAACGATGAAACCGAACGCTACGCGAAGATCCTCAAGGACTCGAACGTCAAGCCGGAATAGTCACGGAACCTGAAGCCTTCCCACCTCCTCCTGCAATAACGCCGCCAGCAACGCGCCGCGCGAGCGCGGCATGCGCGAGGCCGGTACCACGATGCCCAGCGCGGCCTCGCCGCACGAGCCTACCGCGAAGTCCATGCCGACGCCGGCGACGCCCTTGCCCGTGATTTGCGCGTGGCCCAGTTCGCGGGTCTGGCGGATCCACCGCTGCAGCTTGGTCGCGCTCATGTTGTGGCTCTGGTACTCGGCCTGGTGCCGCGCATAGTGCGCGGCGATGTCGGCATCGCTCATTCTGGCCAGCAGCGCAAAGCTGGGGACGCCCAGCCCCAGCAGCCGCAGGTTGCCCACGGTCTCGGCAAAACCGTGGATCGGCTGCGCCCCCTGTTCCAGGTGCAGGTTGTGGCTGTAGTCGCCCGAGCGCACCACCAGGAACACGTGCTCCTGCGACCGGCGCGCCAGCGCCTTCATGGCCGGCAGGCAGCGTTCGATCAGCGGCGCGCGCTGCATGGCCGCCAGGCCCAGCGCCATGGCCTCGATGCCCAGCCGGTACAGCCCGGTGGCGCCGTCGCGCCCGACCAGGCCGGCGCGCGCCAGCGAGGACACGATGCGGTAAGTGGTGGTGCGGTCGAGCCGCGCGGCGGCCACCAGGCCGGGCAGCGAGATGCCTTGCGCGTGGCGCGCCGCGATGCAGCGCAGCAGCAGCAGCGCGCGGTCGATGCTTTGCGCGCCCCGCGCCGGGGCTGGGCGCTCAGGCAGGGGTAAGGCGGTCATGGAGGCAAGGGTAATCCCGTAGTTCAGGGGCCGGTTGTGCACATTGTGCACGCTGGAGCATTTTGTCATTGCGGCTTCATGGCGGCTGTTCTGGAATGTGCGGTTTTGAGGGCCTGTTCAGTGTCTTTTCGCCGGCGAAAAGACACTGAACAGGCTCTGAGACCGCCGCCTTACTTTCGCCGCCCACAATGACTCCGTTCTCATCCTGTCTTCATTCGGCATCAGAAGCTTTTCAGGCGCAGCGCGCCGGTATGCTGGCCCTGGTCGATGAAATGCGCGCGCTGGAGCGGCGCGCCGCCGATGCCTCGGCGCGCGCCGCCGCCAGCTTTGCGCGGCGCGGCGCGCTGCTGCCGCGCGAGCGCGTCAGCCGGCTGCTCGATGCGGGCAGCGCCTTTCTGCCGATCGCCAATCTCGCCGGCTACGGCATGGACGACCCCGACCCGGCGGCCTGCGTGCCCGGCGGCTCGCAGATCGCCGGCATCGGCTTTGTCAGCGGCGTGCGCTGCATGGTGGTGGCCAACGATTCGGGCATCGATGCGGGCGCGCTGACCGAATCGGGCAACCTGAAATTCATGCGCTGCCAGGAGATCGCGCTGGAAAACAAGCTGCCTTTCGTGCAGTTGGTGGAATCGGCCGGTTCCAACCTGCGCAAGTACCGCGTCGAAAAGTTCATTCGCGGCGGCGGCATTTTCTATAACCTGGCGCGGCTGTCGGCGGCCGGGCTGCCGGTGGTGACGGTGGTGCATGGCTCTTCGACCGCCGGCGGCGCCTACATGCCGGGCCTGTCGGATTACGTGGTCATGGTGCGCGGACGCGCCAGGGCCTTCCTGGCCGGCCCGCCGCTGCTCAAGGCCGCCACCGGCGAGATCGCCACCGACGAGGAACTCGGCGGCACCGACATGCACGCGGCCATCAGCGGCCTGGCCGAATACGTGGCCGAGGACGACGCGCACGCCATTGCCATCGCGCGCGACATCATGGCCAGCCTGGGCTGGCAACAGCCGGGCGATGCGGCGGATTTTCTGCCGCCGCGCCTGGACCCCGACGAAATCGCGGGCGTGATGGTGCTGGAGCACAAAAAGCCGGTCGATATGCGCGAGGTGATCGCGCGCCTGGCCGACGATTCGCACTGGATGGACTTCAAGCCCGACTACGGCCCGGCCACGGTGTGCGGCCATGCCCGCATCGAGGGGCACCCGGTGGGCTTCATCAGCAACAACGGCCCGATCGACCCGGCGGGCGCCACCAAGGCGGCGCAGTTCATTCAACTGTGCAACCAGTCCGGCACGCCGATCGTCTTCCTGCAGAACACCACCGGCTTCATCGTCGGGCGGCATTCCGAGGAGGCCGGGATGATCAAGCACGGCAGCAAGATGATTCAGGCGCTGGCCAACTCGCGGGTGCCGCAGGTCACGATTCACTGCGGCGCCTCGTTCGGCGCCGGCAATTACGGCATGTGCGGGCGCGCCTTCCATCCGCGCTTTTGCTTCTCGTGGCCGAACGCGCGCACCGCCGTGATGGGCGGCGAGCAGGCCGCGGCCACGCTGGAGATCGTCGCCCGCCAGCAGGCCGAACGCAAGGGCGCGCCGGTGGACGAAGCCCGGCTGGCGGCGCAAAAGCACGAGATCGTCGCCAACTTCGAGCGCCAGGCCGGCGCTTTCTACACCAGCGGCTATTTGCTCGACGACGGCGTGATCGACCCGCGCGACACCCGCGCCGTGCTGGCCTTCGTGCTGGCCACCGCGCGCGAGGCCGCGCAGCGCGCCGTGCGACCGGTGCAATTTGGCGTCGCGCGTTTTTAACCGGATTACGGATTACAGGAGATTTCCCATGCTGTACACACAGGAGCACCACAAGCTCATGGACAGTATCCGCCGCTTCATTGCGAGCGAGATCGATCCCTTCGTCGATGAATGGGAGGCCAACCACATCTTCCCCGCCCACGAACTGTTCAAGAAGATGGGCCGGCTCGGCTTTCTCGGCATCACCAAGCCCGAAGCCTACGGCGGCATGGGGCTCGATTTCTCGTACGCACTGGCCGCGGCGGAAGCCATGGGTTACGTGCGCGCGCAGGGCGTGGGCATGGGCGTCGGCGTGCAGGCCAATATGGCGACGCCGGCGCTGGCGGCCTTCGGCTCCGATGAACTCAAGCGCGAATTCCTGGCGCCGGCCATCGCCGGCGACGTGGTGGTTTCGATCGGCGTGTCGGAGCAGGGCGCGGGCTCGGACGTGGCCTCGCTGAAGACCCGCGCGCGGCGCGACGGCGGCGACTACGTCATCAGCGGCTCGAAGATGTGGATCACCAACGGCACGCAGGCCGACTGGATCTGTCTGCTGGCCAACACATCGGACGCTCAGCCGCACAAGAACAAGTCGCTCATCATCGTGCCGCTGAAGGAGGGCGGCAAGCGCGCCAGGGGCGTCGAGGTGCAGAAGATCAAGAAGTTCGGCATGTGGTCCTCGGATACCGCGCAGATTTTCTTCGACGAAGTGCGCGTGCCGGTGCGCCACCGCATCGGCGAGGAAGGCATGGGCTTCATCTACCAGATGAAGCAGTTCCAGGAAGAACGCCTGGACGGCGCGGCGCGGCGTCTGGCCAGCATCGAGCTGATTCAGGAGACCGCCGACTACCTGCGCCAGCGCGTGGCCTTCGGCAGGCCGCTGCTGGACAACCAGTTCATCCAGTACAAGCTGGCCGAGCTCAAGACCGAGCTGGAAGCCCTGCGCTCGCTGACCTACCGCGCGACGCTGGCCTACATCGATGGCGAGGACGTGACCGAGCTGGCGTCGATGGCCAAGCTCAAGGCGGGCCGCCTGGGCCGCGAAATCGCCGACTGGTGCATGCAGTTCCAAGGCGGCATGGGCTACACCTGGGACAACCGCGTTTCGCGCGCCTACCGCGACTACCGCCTGGGCTCGATCGGCGGCGGCGCGGACGAAGTGATGATGATGGTCATCGCGCGCAAGATGGGCCTGATGGAGATGGGATCATGAACGCCAGTCAACCTCTTCTCGTGCACCGCCGGCATGACGTGCTGTTCGTCACCCTGAACCAGCCCGCAACGCGCAACGCGCTGGGGCCTGACATGGTGGCCGAACTGGACCGGGCCCTGGCCCTGGCCGAATCCGACGCCAGCGTGCGCGCGCTGGCGCTGCGCGGCGCGGGGGGTTTTTTCTGCGCCGGCGGCAACGTCGGCAGCTTCAAGTCGCGGCTGGATGCCGATGCCGCTCCAGGCGACGACCCCGTGGCCGCGCGCAACCGCGAGTTTGGTCATTTCATGCGGCGCCTGGCCGCGCTGCCAGTGCCGGTCATCGCCGCCGTCGAAGGCGCGGCCATGGGCGGCGGCATGGGGCTGGCCTGCGCCGCCGACATCGTGCTGGCCGTCAGCGATGCCAAATTCGCCCTGAGCGAAACCTCGCTGGGCATCATCCCGGCGCAGATCGCGCCCTTCGTGGTCGCCCGCCTGGGCCAGCGCGTGACGCGCCGGCTGGGCCTGAGCGGCGAGCGCATCCAGGGCGAAACCGCCTTACGCCTGGGCATGGCCGACGAACTGGCCGCCGACAGCCGCGCGCTGGACGAACTGCTGGCGCGCTGGCTGACCCGCATCAGCGCCTGCGCGCCACATGCCAACCGCGCGCTCAAGCCCCTGCTGCAACGCTGCGGCCACGAGGACGAAGGCGCGCTGCTCGACGACGCGGCGCGCCAGTTCGCCGCCTGTATGCGCGACGAAGGCGCGGAAGGCATCGCCGCCTTCCGCGAAAAGCGCGCCGCGGCGTGGCGGCGCGAATTCAGCGCCGATGACGTGCGCCAAGCCCAGGCAGCCTGACAACATGAGCGCCCCCCGTAAACAAATCCGCCCCTTCCACACCGTGCTGGTCGCCAACCGCGGCGAGATCGCGGTTCGCGTTCTTCGCACCGTGCGCCGCATGGGTTACGGCGCCGTCGCCGTGTACTCCGAGGCCGACCGCGGCAGCCCGCACGTGCGCGCCGCCGACCGCGCGGTGCTGATCGGCGGCGCCGCGCCGCGCGATTCGTACCTGAACATTGCCGCCCTCATCGAGGCCGCGCGCCGCGCCGGCGCCGATGCGGTGCACCCCGGCTACGGCTTTCTGGCCGAGAACGCGGACTTCGCCGACGCCGTCGATGCCGCCGGACTGGTCTTCGTCGGCCCTTCGGGCGAGGCGATCCGCTCGATGGGCAACAAGGCGCAGGCCAAGCGGCTGGTAATGGCCGCCGGTATGCCCTGCATTCCCGGCTACCAGGGCGAGGATCAGAGCGACGCGGCCTTCGAGCGCGCGGCGGCCGGCATCGGCTTTCCGGTCATGGTCAAGGCGGCGGCGGGCGGCGGCGGGCGCGGCATGAGACTGGTGCACGAGGCCGCCGCGCTGGCGCAGGCGCTGGCGTCGGCGCGCTCGGAGGCCGAGGCGGCTTTCGGCTCTGGCGAACTGATCCTGGAACGCGCGGTGATCGCGCCGCGCCATGTCGAAATCCAGGTGCTGGCCGACAGCCACGGCAACGTGATTCATCTGGGCGAGCGCGACTGCTCGGTGCAGCGGCGTCACCAGAAGGTGATCGAGGAAGCGCCATCGCCCGCCGTCGATGCCGGTTTGCGCGCGCGCATGGGCGAAGCGGCGGTGAGCAGCGCCAGGGCCATCGGCTACATCGGCGCGGGGACGATGGAGTTTTTGCTCGACGGCGAGGGGCGCTTCTATTTCATGGAAATGAACACGCGGCTGCAAGTGGAGCACGCGGTGACCGAGGCCATCACCGGGCTGGACATCGTCGAATGGCAGTTGCGCGTGGCGGCGGGCGAGCCGCTGACGATTGGCCAGGGCGGCGTGCGATTGACTGGCCACGCCATCGAAGTGCGCCTGACCGCCGAGGACGTGCCGGCGGGCTTTCTGCCGCAGACCGGGCCGGTGCTGCGCTGGCGTCCGCCGGGGCAGGGCCATGAGGTGCGCGTCGATCATGCCCTGACCGAAGGCGGCGCGGTGTCGCCGCACTACGACTCGATGATCGCCAAGCTCATCGCCCACGGCCCGACGCGCGACGAGGCGCGCCGCAAGCTGCTGCGCGCGCTGGAGCATTGCGCGCTGCTGGGTCTGCCGAGCAACCAGGGCTTTTTGGCCGACTGCCTGGCCGATGCGGTGTTTGCCGAAGGCCGGGCGGTGCACACCGGCTTCGTGCAGGATCGTTTCGGCGCGCGCCTGGCCGAGCGCGCCGCGCCCGGCATCCGCACCATCGCGCTGGCCGCCTTCGGCGCGCTGGCCAGCGGCCTGCCGGCGCGGGATGCGGACCGGCTCATTGCGGCATCGGCGCTGGAGCAGCAGGGCGCGCGCGTGCTGCTCGCTCAAGGCGGCGCGCGCTGGGAGGTGCGCCTGCAAGCGCAGGGCGCGCAATGGCTGGCCACCGTGCGCCGCGCCGATGCGCCTGCCGATGCTGACGCCGCCACGCTGGCGCTGCGCGACGCGCGCTGGCTCGATGCCGCGCGCAGCGCCTTCAGCGCCGAATGCGATGGCATGGCCGAAAGCGCCGTGCTGGCGCTGCAGGGCGATGCGCTGCACCTGTTCCACGCGGGCCGCGCGTGGAGCTTCGAGCGCGTCAGCGAACGCAAGCGCCGCGAAGCCGCTGGCGGCAGCGGCGCCGTCACCGCGCCGCTGACCGGGCGCATCGTCGATGTCGCGGTGCGCCAGGGCGATGTGGTGCAGGCCGGCCAGCGGTTGCTGGTGCTGGAAGCGATGAAGATGGAACACACGCTGACTGCCCCCGTCGCCGGTTTGGTGGCCGAGGTGCGCGCGCAGGCGGGCGGGCAGGCTTCCAGGGGCGCGCTGCTGCTGCGCATCGAGGAGGTCAAGGCATGAGCAAAACCGTGCTCATCGGCGGCGCCAGCGGCTTCTGGGGCGACTCGGCCATCGCCACGCCGCAGTTGCTGGCGGTGCCGGGGCTTCAGTACCTGGTCTATGACTATCTGGCCGAGACCACCATGTCGATCCTGGCGCGCGCGCGTTCCAGAGACCCGGCGCTGGGCTATGCCACCGATTTCGTGCAGGCCGCGATGGCGCCCAACCTGGCCGCCATCTGCGGCCAGGGCGTGCGCGTGATCGCCAACGCCGGCGGCCTGAACCCGCGCGCCTGCCGCGACGCGCTGGCCGCCGCCGCCGCCAAACAGGGGCTGGCTCCGCGCATCGCCGTGGTAACGGGCGACGACGTGATGCCGCGGTTCGAGCAGTGGCGCGCCCAGGGGCTGCGCGACCTGCACACCGGCGAGGCGCCGCCCGCCGCGCTGTATTCGGCCAACGCCTACGTCGGCGCGCGCGGCATCGCGCGGGCGCTGGAGCTGGGCGCCGACATCGTCATCACCGGCCGCTGCGTGGACAGCGCGGTGGTGGTCGGCGCGCTGGCGCACGAGTTCGGCTGGCGCTGGGACGACTGGGACCGCATCGCCGCCGGCACGCTGGCCGGCCACGTGATCGAGTGCGGCGCGCAAGCCACCGGCGGCCTGTTCACCGACTGGCAGCAGGTGCCCGGCTGGGCCGACATGGGCTACCCGGTGATCGACGTCGCCGGCGACGGCAGCTTCGTGCTCGGCAAGCCCGAGGGCAGCGGCGGTCTGATCCATCCGGGCGCGGTGGCCGAGCAGATCCTCTACGAAATCGGCGATCCGGCCCACTACCTGATGCCCGACGTGACCTGCGACTTCCGCCAGGCGCGGGTGCAGGCGATCGGGCCTGGCGCGGTGCGCGTCAGCGGCGCGCGGGGCCGCCCGCCGACGGCCAGTTACAAGGCCAACGGCACCTGGCGCGACGGCTTTCAGTTGCAGGCGATGATGGCGATCCGCGGCATCGACGCGCCCGCCAAGGCGCGCAAGACCGCCGATGCGCTGCTGGCGCGCACCCGCGCGCAACTGCGCCAGCACGGCCTGGCCGACTACACGCAGACTTGCGTCGAACTGCTGGGCTGCGAATCGCTCTACGGCGCCCACGCGCGCGCGCTGCCCACGCGCGAGGTGGTGCTGCGCATCGCCGCCCGGCACGCCGACCCGAAGGGGCTGGCTTTTTTGCAGCGCGAATGCGCCTCCGCCGGCACGTCGATGGGGCCGGGAACGCGCTCCACGTTCACCGGGCGGGCCGACGTGCAGCCGGTCATCAAGGTCTTTTCGTTCCTGGCGCCCAAGGAGCAGGTGGCCCTGCAAGTCGAGCTTGACGGCGCGGTCGAAGCCGTCGCTCCGCCCGCTTCGGGGCCGGCGGCGGCGCCCGAGGCGCTGCCGGAACCACCCGCCGCGCCGCCATTGGAGGGCGACAGCATCGAGGCGCCGCTGGTGGCGCTGGCCTGGGCGCGCAGCGGCGACAAGGGCGACGACGAGAACATCGGCGTGATCGCACGCCGCCCCGAATTCCTGCCGCTGCTGCGCGCGCAGCTCGACGCCGAGCGGGTGCGGACGTATTTCGCGCACCTGGTCGAAGGCGAGGTCGAGCGTTTCGACGTGCCCGGCCTCGATGCCATGAACTTCGTGCTGCACCGCGCGCTCGGCGGCGGCGGCGTGGCCAGCCTGCGCTCCGACCCGCTGGGCAAGTCCTACGCGCAGATGCTGCTGGACTGCCCCATCCGCATTCCCCGGCGCTGGGCCGACGATGGTCTGGTGACTTGATTTTTCGCCCGGCCCCACCTCAACGATTCAAGGAGAGACCTGCATGACATCAACGATTCGCCGCACACTGCTTGCCGCTGCGGCAGCATGGGCGCTGGTCAGTGCGACGGCTGGCGCGGCATGGGCGCAAGAGACGTATCCGAGCAAGCCGATCCGCGTGGTGGTGCCGTACACGCCGGGCGGCGTGTCCGATACCGTCACGCGGCTGGTGATGCAAGGCCTCGGCGAGCGCCTGAAGACCTCGATGGTGGTGGACAACCAGCCCGGCGCCAACGGACAGATCGGCTCGTCCCTGGTGGCGCGTTCGGCGCCCAACGGCTACACGCTGCTGGTGGTGGTGGCCGCGCACGCCATCAACCCCAGCCTTTACCCGAAGATGACCTACTCGCCGTTGCAAGACCTGCGCGGCGTCAGCGAGATCGGCGCGATTCCGATGCTGATGGTCTCCAGCGCGCAACTGCCGCCCAAAGACATGAAGGAATTCGTGGCCTGGGCCAAGGCCAACCCGAACGGCGCGACCTTTGCCTCCAGCGGCGCCGGATCGGGCGCGCACCTCACCGGCGAGCTGTTCGCGCAAACCACCGGCGTGCCGATGATGCACGTGCCCTACAAGGGCATCGCGCCCGCGCTGCCCGACCTCTTCGCGGGCCAGATCGCCTTCATCTTCGACTCGGTGCAGACCATGATGCCGCAGGTCAAGGCCGGCAAGCTGCGCGCGCTGGCAATCACCGGCGCCCAGCGCTGGCCCGCCGCGCCCGAGGTGCCGACGATGGCCGAGCTGGGCTACCCCGGCATGACCGGCGGAAGCTGGATCGGCCTGCTCGCGCCCGCCAAAACGCCCCAGGACGTGGTGGACAAGCTTTCCGCCGAAATGCAGAAAGTGCTGGACACGCCCGAGGTGCACGGCAGGCTGATCGAATACGGCATCGACCCCGTGGGCGGCACGCCCGCGCAGTTCGACGCCTTCATCCAGAGCGAGGCCAGGCGCTGGGCCGACGTGGTGAAAAAAGCCAATATCCGTCTGGAGTGACCCTGGAAACGGCAGTTGACCGCTTGCCACCCTCATGAGAACCGTATGAAACTTGACATTCACAACTTCGGCAAC
This sequence comes from Desulfovibrionaceae bacterium, assembly GCA_009778355.1. GTDB lineage: Bacteria > Pseudomonadota > Gammaproteobacteria > Burkholderiales > Burkholderiaceae_C > Ottowia. The sequence continues at coordinate 15,713 of WRJY01000323.1, forward strand.
GTTCACTTCTTGGGTGACCTATGACTTCGATCCTCGACGGCATCAAGGTGCTCGACCTCACGCGCATCATCGCCGGGCCGCTGTGCACGCAGATACTGGCCGACATGGGCGCCACGGTGTACAAAATCGAAAAGCCCGGCGAGGGCGATGACACCCGTCGCATGGGCCCTTTTCTGCCCGACCCGGTGCACGGTGGCCACAGCAACGATTCGGCCACCTACCTGGCTTACAACCGAGGCAAGCAGTCGGTCACGCTGGACATCGCCACGCCCGAAGGCGCGCGGCTGGCGCAAGACTTGGCGGCGCGCTGCGACGTGGTGGTCGAAAACTACAAGACCGGCTCGCTGGCCAAGTACGGGCTGGACGAGGCCAGCATCCGCAAGCGCCGGCCCGACATCGTTTATTGCTCGGTCACCGGCTTCGGGCAAAGCGGCCCCTACGCCGCGCGGCCCGCCTACGACTTCATCTTGCAAGGCTTGGCCGGCGCGATGAGCACCTGCGGCCAGCCCGACGGTTCGCCCGGCGCCGACCCGATGCGCACCGCGATCCCCATCACCGACGTCGTGACCGGCCTGTACGCGGCCATCGGCGTCATCGGCGCGCTCTATCACCGCCGCGCCCACGGCAGCGGCCAGCACGTGGACGCGGCCATGATCGACGCCGCCGTGGCGCTCAACGGCCACCTGGCGCTGGGCTACCTGATGACCGGCCAGTTGCCGCCGCGCGTGGGCAACACCAATCCCATCGCCTCGCCCTCCGAGGTGATGGTCTGCGCCGATGGCCCGTTCATCCTCGCGGCGGGCAACAACGGCCAGTTCGAGGCCATGTGCCGCGTGCTGGGCCACCCCGAATGGGCCGACGACGAGCGTTTCCGCACCAATGCGCTGCGCGTGACCCACCGCGGCGCATTGCGCGCAACGCTGGCGCCGGCGCTCATGCACCGCGGCCGCGCCGAGCTGCTGGCCGCCCTCGATGCGGCTGGCGTGCCCTGCGGGCCGATCAACGACATGGCCGAAGTCTTCGCCGACCCGCAGACTCGCCACCGCCAGATCGAGCTGCACCTGCCGCACAGCCGCGGCGTGACGGTGCCCAGCCTGCGCAGCCCGCTGTGCTTTTCAGCCACGCCGGTCGAACACCGCGCCCCGCCCATGCTCGGCGAGCACAGCGCCAGCGTGCTGGCGGCTGAACTGGGCATCGATGAGAAGCGATTGCAGGCATTGCGGGAAAAAGCTATCGTCTGATTCCAATTCGCGTTTCAATAAAGAACCGTTCGGACCAAGCTCAGTCCGAACGGTGATGAAAATTTTTAACGCGAATTGGAATGACACCAGGCGGCGGAACCGGCCACGGACGTGGGCGCGCCGCACAAGAATTTGTTCAATCCGGCTCGCCGGGATTTTCATAGAGGAGACAAATCATGGCATTTTTCATCAACCGCCGCCGCCTGCTGGCCACGGCTGCCAGCGCAGCCGCCGCCGCGCCATTGAGCGCCTGGGCCGAGCAGGCCAGCTTTGCCACGCGTCCGGTGCGCATGGTGGTGCCGTTTGCCGCCGGCGGCGCCACCGACATCATTGCCCGCGTGCTGGGCAAGCACTTGGCCGAGACCTTTGGTCAGGCCGTGATCGTCGACAACAAGCCCGGCGCATCCGGGTTGATCAGCGGCGAAACCGTGGTGAGGGCGCCCGCCGATGGCCTGACGGTCTTGATGGGCTCGACCACCACCATGCTCACCAACAAGTACCTGTTCACCAAAACCAGCTACGACCCGCTGACCGACCTGCTGCCCATTTCACGCGTGTGCACGGCGCCTCTCATTCTGACGGTGACCAGCGACGCGCCGGCCAGCGACATGAAGGAGTTCATGGCCTGGATCAAAGCCAACAAGGGCAAGCTTTCATACGGAACCTACGGCATTGGCTCACATGCCCAACTGGTTTTCACCACGCTCAGTGAAATGGCCGGCGCCGACATGACGCATGTGGCCTACAAGGGCGAAGCGCCCATGGCGCAGAGCTTGTTGGGCGACAACATCAAGATCGGCATGGGCAGCTTCCTCACGCTCAAGCCGTACTTCGACTCGGGCAAGCTGCGCCCGCTGGCCGTCACCGGCGGCCAGCGCGTGCCGTTGCTGCAGCACGTTCCCACCTTTGCGGAAGCGGGTTACGCAAGCGAGGCAGCGTCGCTGGTGGGCTGGCTGGCGATTGCCGTGCCCAAGGGCTTGCCAGCCGATATCGCCAAGCAGTGGGAAAAAGCCGTCAACCGCGCGGTGACCAGCCGCGAAGGCAAGGCGCGCATCATCGCCTCCGGCTTCGTGCCTGCCGACGATGACACGCTGGACAAGTTCGGCAAGGACTGGGCGAGCGAAGGCCCGCTCTGGGGCAAGCTGCTCAAGCAAGCAGGCGTGCAGCCCAGTTGAACCTAAAACGGCAGTTGACCGCTTATTTATCCTCATAACCTCTTATGAACACAGAGGCTTTTGACTTAGCTCGACCTCACCATTTGGGTGAGAGCGCTATGCACCCGCCAGCACCGCACTCGCCGCGCCATGCGGCGTTGCTCGTCCTTGCGGGCAGTAGCCCGCTGCGTCCTCGCGCCTTGCCTGGCACGCCGATCACGGCACTGG
>WRJY01000324.1 GCA_009778355.1 Desulfovibrionaceae bacterium
GGCTTGCGCCGGGTGCGACGACGACGGGCGGGCGGATGCGGGTGGGGGGGGCGGGGCGCAGCGCGGGAGCGGCGCTGACGGGCGGTTTGGGCCGGTCCTTGGCCAGACGTTCGCGTTCGTTGGCGGGCAGCGCCTGGTATTCTTCCCATTTGGCGCGTTTTTCGTCGGCGGGCAGGCGGCGTGCTTCGCCAAAGTTGAGCCGCGCCTGGGTGCGCTGCGCGGCGCTCAGTTTGGCCCATTCGGCCATGCGGCCTTGCAGGGTGGACTGCTCGCCGGGGCTCATGCGGTTGAAGTTGTGCGCCAGCGCCATCCATTTGCGCTGATGATCGGGTTGCAGGGTGGGCCACAGGCCAGCCAAGGGGTTGAGCGCGTTGCGCTGCTCGGCGGTCAGCGTGCTCCAGCCGACGCTGCCGGCGGGCGGCGTTGCTGCCCGCTGGACGGTCAAGTTGCCAGTTGGCTGGGCCAGCGCCGGCCACGCCAGTACCGCGACGCAAGCAAAAATCGTGATCGGCAACGGAAAGCGCATTGAAAACGGTTGAGCGGTGACTGGCCCAGGCTTTTAGTGGGCGGTGACGGGCTGGTTCGCGCTGACTTTCAGGTACTGCAAGAATCCGGGGTCGGCGTAGGCTTCGGGCGGGAGGTCGTCGGTGAGCAGGGCGGTGTCGAGTTCGGCCAGTTCGGTGGCGCTGTCGTCGTCCTGCACGATGCTGATGGTAACCAAACCGGCGGTCATGACCACCGCCAACAGGCCGGAGGCCAGCCAACCCCACAGGCTCATGCCGTCGTCGCCGAAGCCGAGCGTGGCGCCGCCGCCGCTGCGCGATACGGCGGCGGCCGCGCGTGCGTGAGCCACGGCGCGCGGTTGTTTGTGGCGGGCGACGGCTTGCTGCCGGGCCACGCGCAGGCGTTCGGAAATGTCGTGCGGCAGGCCGTCCAGCCCAGCCGACAGCCGGGCTGCCACGCGCAGGCCGTAACGGGCTTGTTGCAAGTCTGTCTGGTGCGAGTTGTAACTTGTGTTCATGGCATGATCCCTTTGGCGCGCAGGGCCTTGGCCAGCGTATGGATTGCACGCGAGCAGTGCGTTTTGACACTGCCTTCCGAGCACCCCATGGCGGACGCCGTCTCGGCAACGTCCATTTCTTCCCAGTAACGCATCAAAAACGCCTCGCGTTGACGGGCCGGAAGCTCTTGAATTTGTAACTCGATCTGGTGCAGGATTTGCGCCCTGCGAGTGGCGTCTTCTGCGCTTTCGACCCGCTGGCTGTCGGCGGCGCCGGCAAAGGCTTGCAGCAGGTCGAAGTCGCCATCGCCGTCGCCGTCGGGCGACTCGAAGTCGCTCAGGTTGGAAAACACGGCATTGCGCGTCTTCTGGCGGCGGAACCAATCCAGCGTGCTGTTGGTGAGGATGCGCTGAAACAGCATCGGCAACTCGCCCAGGGGTTTGTCGCCGTAGTGCTCGGCCAGCTTCATCATGCTGTCTTGCACAATGTCCAGCGCCGCGTCCTCGTCGCGCACGTGATAGACGGTGCGTTTGAACGCCCGTTTTTCGACGCTTTTGAGAAAGTCGGAAAGGTCTTGTTCGGATGCCAAGGCGTCTGTCGGCTCTGTCAGGTGATGGCGGCGGGCGGCTTTCGCATGGCCCTGCTCATTATGACACTGGCGGCGGGCCATGTTGCGGTGCGATAATGCGCCTTGCATTCAAGAAGGCAAACGGGTCACCGTCCGGCGGTCAACAGTGCCGCCCATGGCGTGTGGTCTCAAGTCCTGAAGCGGCCTCACAAGGGCTGGCAAGGGGCACCCAAGGTGTTTCGTCAGAGAAATTCTCGAAAGGTTGATCTCACAATGGAAATCTCCAAACCCGAACTGAAGTCCGCCGCTGGCAGCGGCGCGGATCAGGCGCCCCAGGAACTGCGCGGCGCTGAAATTCTTGTCAAGGCGCTGCAGGCCGAAGGCGTGAAGCACGTCTGGGGCTATCCCGGCGGCGCCGTGTTGCATATTTACGACGCGCTCTACAAGCAGGACACCATCCAGCATGTGCTGGTGCGTCACGAGCAGGCGGCGGTGCATGCTGCCGATGGCTACGCGCGCGCCACGGGCGACGTGGGCGTGGCGCTGGTCACTTCCGGCCCCGGCGTGACCAATGCGCTGACCGGCATCGCCACGGCGTACATGGATTCGATTCCGCTGGTGATCGTCACCGGCCAGGTGCCCACCGCTGCCATCGGCATGGACGCCTTTCAGGAATGCGACGCCGTGGGCATCACGCGCCCGGTGGTCAAGCACAACTTCCTGGTCAAGGACGTGCGCCAGATGGCCGAGGTGATGAAGAAAGCCTTCCACATCGCGCGCACGGGCCGCCCCGGTCCGGTGGTGGTTGACATTCCCAAGGATGTGTCGTTCAACAAAACCGCCTGGACCGGCTATCCCGACAAGGTGGCGATGCGCTCGTACAACCCGGTGAAAAAGGGCCACGGCGGCCAGATTCGCAAGGCGCTGCAACTGCTGCTGTCGGCCAAGCGCCCGTACATCTACACCGGCGGCGGCGTGTTGATGTCCAACGCCGCCGGCGAGCTGCGCGCCCTGGTGGATCTGCTGAACTACCCGGTCACCCACACGCTGATGGGCCTGGGGGCGTTTCCGGCCACCGACCGGCGCTTTCTGGGTATGCTGGGCATGCACGGCACGCTGGAGGCCAACACCACGATGCAGAACTGCGACGTGCTGCTGGCGGTGGGCGCGCGTTTCGACGACCGCGTCATCGGCAACACCAGGCACTTCGCACAGAACGAGCGCAAGATCATCCACATCGACATCGATCCGTCGAGCATTTCCAAGCGCGTCAGGGTGGACATCCCCATCGTCGGCGACGTCAAGGACGTGCTGACCGAGATGATCGGCATGATCCGCGAGTCCGCCGCGCGGCCCGACCAGCAGGCCCTGGCCGACTGGTGGAAGGCCATCGAAGGCTGGCGCGGGCGCGACTGCCTGAAGTACGACCGCGCCAACAAGGACGTCATCAAGCCGCAGTACGTGATCGAAACGCTGTGGAACATGACGCGCGATGCCGACGCCTACATCACCTCCGACGTCGGCCAGCACCAGATGTGGGCGGCGCAGTACTACAAGTTCGACCAGCCGCGGCGCTGGATCAACTCCGGCGGCCTGGGCACCATGGGCGTGGGCGTGCCCTACGCCATGGGCATCAAGCTGGCCAGGCCTGACAGCGAAGTGTTCTGCGTGACCGGCGAAGGCTCGGTGCAGATGTGCATCCAGGAGCTTTCCACCTGTCTGCAGTACAGCACGCCGATCAAGATTCTGGCGCTCAACAACCGCTACCTGGGCATGGTGCGCCAGTGGCAGGAAATCGAGTATTCGGGCCGCTACAGCCACAGCTACATGGACGCGCTGCCCAACTTCGTGAAGCTGGCCGAAGCCTACGGCCACGTCGGCATGTTGATCGAGCGCCCGCAGGACGTGGAGCCGGCGTTGCGCGAGGCGCGCAAGCTCAAGGACCGCACCGTGTTCATGGACTTTCGCACCGACCCGACCGAAAACGTGTTCCCCATGGTGCAGGCCGGCAAGGGCCTGACCGAGATGCTGCTGGGGGCCGAAGACCTGTAATATCGAACCGGCTTTCGGCGCATCGGATTGTCTGAACGCCTGTAAGCTTTTTTCCCGCACCGAACGACGAATCTATTGTCCGCCGAACCCGCCGCTTACCGGCCGCGGGCCAGGGCGGCGAAAAGAGGGCTCCGACATGAAACACATCATCTCTGTTCTGATCGAAAACGAAGCGGGGGCGCTGTCCCGCGTGGTGGGCCTGTTTTCGGCCCGCGGCTACAACATCGAATCGCTGATCGTCGCGCCGACCGAGGACGAAAGCCTCTCGCGCATGACCATCCAGACGCGCGGCTCGGAAGAAACCATCGAGCAGATCACCAAGCACCTGAACCGCCTGATCGAGGTCGTCAAGGTGGTGGATCTGACCGAGGGCAGCTACATCGAGCGCGAGCACATGATGGTCAAGGTGCGCGCCGTCGGCAAGGAGCGCGAGGAAATCAAGCGCACCTGCGACATCTTCCGCGGCCACGTCATCGACGTCACCGACAAGAGCTACACCATCGAATTGACGGGCGATCAGGGCAAGAACGATGCTTTCCTGAGCGCCATCGACAAAACCGCCATCCTCGAAACCGTGCGCACCGGCGCCAGCGGCATAGGCCGGGGCGAGCGGCTGCTCAGGGTTTGAAGCTTCGCCATTCATTCCAATAGTCACACCTATCTTCCAAGGAGAAACCCAATGAAAGTGTTCTATGACAAAGACTGCGACCTGAGCCTCATCAAGGGCAAGACGGTCGCCATCATCGGCTACGGTTCGCAGGGCCACGCACATGCGCAGAACCTCAACGACAGCGGCGTCAAGGTCGTGGTCGGCCTGCGCAAGGGCGGCGCCTCGTGGAACAAGGTCGGCAAGGCCGGCCTGACGGTGATGGAAGTCAACGACGCGGTGAAGGCCGCCGACGTGGTGATGATCCTGCTGCCCGACGAACAGATCGCCGAAGTGTACACCAACAACGTCGCGCCGAACATCAAGCCGGGCGCATCGCTGGCCTTCGCGCACGGCTTCAATGTGCACTACAACCAGGTCGTGCCGCGCGCCGATCTGGACGTGTGGATGGTCGCGCCCAAGGCCCCAGGTCACACCGTGCGCAACACCTACACGCAAGGCGGCGGCGTGCCGCACCTGATCGCGGTGCACCAGGACCAATCCGGCAAGGCGCGCGACTTGGCGCTGTCCTACGCCATGGCCAACGGCGGCGGCAAGGCCGGCATCATCGAGACCAACTTCAAGGAAGAAACCGAGACCGACCTGTTCGGCGAACAGGCCGTGCTGTGCGGCGGCACCGTGGAACTGGTCAAGATGGGTTTCGAGACGCTGGTCGAAGCCGGCTACGCGCCCGAAATGGCCTACTTCGAGTGCCTGCACGAGCTCAAACTCATCGTTGACCTGATCTACGAAGGCGGCATCGCCAACATGAACTACTCGGTCTCCAACAACGCCGAATACGGCGAATACGTGACCGGCCCGAGAGTGGTCAACGAAAGCTCCCGCCAGGCCATGCGCGAGGCGCTGAAAAGCATCCAGAACGGCGACTACGCCAAGCAGTTCATTCTGGAAGGCCGCACCGGCTACCCCAGCATGACCGCGCGCCGCCGCAACATGGCCAACCACAGCATCGAGGTCGTCGGTGCCAAGCTGCGCGCCATGATGCCCTGGATCGCCAAGAACAAGCTGGTCGACCAAACCAAAAATTGACCCCCCTGAGCCGCTGACGCAGCTTCCCCCGCTCTCTCCGGGCGGGGGAAGCAGCCAGTGGCCGGCGCAGGCCCGGCCACGGCTGCACCGCATGGCCTGCTTCGCGGTCTTCGGTTCCTTTTTGTTTCATGCGCCGCAGATGAGATGGTGTGCAGCGACATGAACAACTGATTCCATGAGGCCGCCAGCAAGCGGCCTTGTTTTTTGCGGCGCGTCGCCCACACATCCCCGAGCTTGGCTACACTGCACCCGGTGCAAAAGTGTTTTTGATGTTCATGCAAGATTCTGAGCAACCGCAAGACCAGTCCATCGCCGGCCCGCCCGAGACGCGCGTGGCGCGGGCGCGCCGCAAGGGCATCTACGTGCTGCCCAACCTGTTCACGCTGGCGGCGCTGTTCGGCGGTTTTTACGGCATCGTGATGGCAATGAATGGCCGTTTTGATTTGGCCACCACCGGCATCTTCGCCGCCATGGTGCTGGACAGCCTGGATGGCCGCGTCGCGCGCATGACCGGCACGCAAAGCGCCTTCGGCGAGCAGATGGATTCGCTGGCCGACATGGTCAGCTTCGGCGCCGCGCCGGCGCTGCTGGCCTACGAGTGGGCGCTGCGCCCGCTGGGCCGCTGGGGCTGGATCGCCGCCTTCGTCTATTGCGCCTGCGCGGCGCTGCGGCTGGCGCGCTTCAACATCAACACCGGCGTGGTCAGCAAGCGTTACTTTCAGGGCTTGCCATCGCCCGCGGCGGCGGCGCTGGTGGCGGGTTTCATCTGGCTGACCAGCGCCATGCTGGTCGAGCAGCGCGAGGTGCCACTGTTTCGCGCGCTGCTGGCGTTGTTTGGCGCCATGCCTCTGGATCGCACCGATCTGGGCTGGATCATGTTCGGCATCGCGCTGTTTGCCGGACTGACCATGGTCACCAACGCGCCGTACTACAGCTTCAAGGACTTCGGCGGCCGGCGCAGCGTGCCGTTTCCGGTGCTGGTACTGCTGGCGCTGCTGATCGCCGTCATCAGCATCGAGCCGGCCACGCTGCTGTTCGTGCTGTTCTTCGGCTATGCGCTGTCGGGTTACGTGATCTACGCCTGGCGCCGCACCAAGGGCCAGCACGCCAGCATCGTCAGCACCTCCACCGACGAGCCGGACGAACGCGGCCTGCACGATTGACGCCGCCGCCGCCACCGCCGCACTTGTGCTAAATTCACGTTCCATGACTCGCGCCACGCTGCTCGCTCTGCTGCTACTGCCCTACGGGCCGCAGGTGGTGACGCGCGCATGAACTGAACGCGATTTTCAAGTTACCCCAACCTCGACGGCCCGTTAGCACCAGCAACGGGCCGTTGGTTTTTGGGTTGCTGGTTTTTTTACCTGATGAACAGGGAACATGGAGCACGCAATGGCAGACCAACTCATCATCTTCGACACCACCTTGCGCGATGGCGAACAATCGCCCGGCGCCAGCATGACGCGCGACGAAAAACTGCGCATCGCGCGTCTGCTGGAGCGGCTGAGGGTGGACGTGATCGAGGCCGGCTTTGCCGCCAGTTCCAATGGCGATTTCGAGTGCGTGCAGGCGATTGCCGGCATCGTCAAGGACTCCACCGTGTGCTCGCTGGCGCGCGCCAACGACCGCGACATCTCGCGCGCCGCCGAGGCGCTCAAGGGCGCGGCGCGCAGCCGCATCCACACCTTCATCGCCACCAGCCCGCTGCACATGGAAAAGAAGCTGCGCATGTCGCCGGACGAGGTGTTCGAGCAGGCCAGGCTGGCGGTGCGCTTTGCCCGCAACCTGACCGATGACGTCGAGTTCAGCGCCGAGGACGGTTCGCGCAGCGAGCTTGATTTTCTGGCCCGCGTGTGCGAGGCGGCGATCAAGGAGGGCGCCACCACCGTCAACATTCCCGACACGGTGGGCTACGCCATTCCCGAGCTGTATGGCCTGTTCCTCAAGACGCTGCGCGAGAAGGTGCCCAACAGCGACAAGGCCATCTGGTCCGTGCACTGCCACAACGACCTGGGCATGGCAGTGGCCAACAGCTTGGCGGGCGCGAAGATCGGCGGCGCGCGCCAGATCGAATGCACCATCAACGGCCTGGGCGAGCGCGCGGGCAACTGCTCGCTGGAAGAGGTGGTGATGGCCGTGAAGACGCGCCGCGACTACTTCGGTTTCGATGTCGGCATCGACGCTTCGCACATCGTGCCGGCCAGCCGCATGGTCAGTCAGGTCACCGGTTTCGTGGTGCAACCCAACAAGGCGGTGGTGGGCGCCAACGCCTTCGCCCATGCCAGCGGCATTCACCAGGACGGCGTGCTGAAGGCGCGCGACACCTACGAGATCATGCGCGCCGAGGACGTGGGCTGGCCGACCAACAAGATCGTTCTGGGCAAGCTCTCGGGCCGCAACGCCTTCAAGCAGCGCCTGCAGGAGCTGGGCGTGATGCTGGAGTCCGAAAGCGAAGTCATGGCTGCGTTCGCCCGTTTCAAGGACCTGGCCGACCGCAAGAGCGAAATTTTCGACGAGGACATTCTGGCGCTGGTCGGCGACGAGAGCGTGACCGCCGAGAAAGAGCAGTACGGCTTCGTCTCCCTGGCCCAGCACAGCGAGACGGGCGAGCGCCCGCAAGCCGAGGTGGTGTTCACGATCAACGGCAAGGAATTCAAGGGCCAGGCCGAGGGCAATGGCCCGGTCGATGCCTCGCTCAAGGCGATCGAAGCGCACGTCAACAGCGGCGCCGAACTGCTGCTGTACTCGGTCAACGCCATCACCAGCGGCTCGACCGAAAGCCAGGGCGAGGTCACGGTGCGGCTGCAAAGCGCCGGGCGGGTGGTCAACGGCGTGGGAGCCGACCCGGATATCGTGGTCGCGTCCGCCAAGGCTTATCTGAGCGCGCTCAACAAACTGCACAACAAAGCCGAGCGCGTGGCCGCCCAAGGCTGAATGCCGTCACCACGGGATTCACGCTGCCATGACTTATCTCAATACCCGTGCCATGGCCGGTTGCTTTTTATTATTGCGCATATTGTCCGATTTGGTATACTTGTAAAGTGTTATTGATGCGCAGTTGGGGAAAACGATGGCGGCCGGCATGTTGGCAAAACCTGTTTTTTCGTGGGCACGCGGCGTTGCAGTTGTAACCGCCGCGATCCTGCTGGCCTTGGCGCCTTTGCCGCAGGCCAGCGCCGCGCCGGCAAAAAAACACGCTTCCAAAACCGCTGATACGCGCAAGTCCGCCGTACCGGCCAAAACCAGCGCCAAAGTGGCCAGAAAGGGCACTGCCAAGGCCGCCGCGCCGTCCCGCGCCGGCGCGGTCAAACAAGCCAAGGCCGAGCGCAAGACCCATCGCAAGGCAGGCCACGCAGCACGCGTGGCGGCGCGTCCCGCGCGGTCGTCCTTTGGTCAGTTGGCCGGGCTGCATTCGACGCAGGACCCGCTCGAGCTGCATTCCGGCGTCGCACTGGTACTCGACCAGGACACGCAGGAGGTACTGCTGCGCAAAAACGACCGCGCCGTGCTGCCGATCGCCTCGCTGACCAAGCTGATGACCGGCCTGATCGTTTCCGAGGCCAACCTGCCGCTGGACGAAACCATCACCATCACCGGCGACGACATCGACACCGACAAAGGCAGCCATTCGCGCCTGGCGGTGGGCGCCCGGCTTTCACGCGGCGAGTTGCTGCACCTGGCCCTGATGTCCAGCGAGAACCGGGCGGCGCACGCGCTGGGGCGCACCTTTCCGGGCGGCCTGAACCGCTTCGTGAGCCTGATGAACACCCGCGCCCAGGCGCTGGGCATGAAGGACACCCGCTACGTCGAACCCACCGGCCTGTCCAGCGCCAACCGCTCCAGCGCCCGCGACTTGGCGGCCTTGGTCGCCGCCGCCTCGCAAGACGCGCTGCTGCGCCAATTGACCACGTCGCCGAACCACGAAGTCGTGGTTGGCGACCGTGTTCTGCAATACAACAACACCAACCAACTGGTGAACGACCCCGACTGGCACATTGGCCTGCAAAAAACCGGCTACATCTCCGAAGCGGGCCGCTGCCTGGTCATGCAGGCGCGCCTGGCGGGCCGCCAAATCATCGTGGTGCTGCTCGACTCGGCCGGCAAGCACAGCCGCCTGGCCGATGCCGAGCGCGTGCGCCGCTGGGTGGAATTGCAGCATGCGGCCAGCACCGTGGCCGGCGCTCCCTAGGCGACAAGGCCAATTTGCTATTAATTAAATAGCAAACGGCGCGCGCCTGGAACAGGCGCAAAACGCGCCCTGATCCCGTCTTTTTTCATCGGGGTTTTCCCCTACGAAAGAGGCGGTAATGCTGACGGACAATGGCGCGACTGAGACAAGAGACGGTTCGATCCTTGCTTTGCGGTCTGAAGAGCACCGCTCGATGCGCCGCGCAAGGCAGGCAGCGAGGTCGTGATGCGCCTCTGACTCTCTCGTCTGTTTCGTCCGAAGGAGTTTTTGCATGGTTCGTTTCGTCTGGTTGGTTGCCGGCCCCGCCGCGCGGGGTATCAGCGCGTCAGCCGCCTGCCCGGTCGCATTCAGCAGCGCCTGCCGGCCCTGTCCGCGCCGCCCGGTTGGCGCGGAATCATCCGTTTCGTTTTCGCGTCGGCACTGACCAAGGGCCTTGCTTGCCGGCAGCGCATGAGTTTGTGCCACCGCCTGTTATCCAGCTCGAGCGAGTGCGAAGCACAACCGCGCCAGACGGTTCTGGCCCGCCTTTCGCTGCCGCCGGGCCGGGTTTTGCCGCTTCGAGGCCCATCGGTCAGGCCATGATTACGATTGTCAAAAATGTCAAACCATCAGCCAAGGAGGTAACCATGTCATTTATACAGCCAGCACACATTCAACAGGAGGGGATATGAACCATCCCGGCAAAAAAAACTGGAACAAAGACTACTACGGCGGCGCCTTGCTGGTAATCCTCGGCGTCAGCGCGGCCTATGCCGCGCGCAGCTACAACCTGGGTACGCTGGCGCACATGGGGCCGGGCTATTTCCCGTTCGCCATTGGCGTGCTGATTGCGCTGTGCGGCATTTTGCTGGTACTCACGGCGAAGAAAAAACCTTCCGGCGATGAAGCGGCGCTGGTCGGCCATAACCACGACATTCCGGATTTCCGGGGCGCGGCCTGCATCATCCTGGGGACGGTGCTGTTTTTCTTTGCCGGAGAATATTTCGGGTTGCTGCCAGCCACTTTTTGCATCGTGTTCGTGAGCGCGCTCGGCGACCGCAGCAACTCGGTACTCAAGGCGATCGTTCTGTCGGCGGGCATGATGGTCTTGTCGGTGGTGATTTTCTGGTGGGCGCTGCAAGTTCAGATGCCGCTGTTCAAGTGGGGATTCTGAGTCATGGAACAAGCATTGCAAGACCTGTGGTACGGCTTCACCGTCGCCTTTCAGGGCCACAACCTGATGTGGTCGTTCTTCGGCGTGCTGGTGGGCAACCTCATCGGCGTGCTGCCCGGCCTGGGAGCGTTGTCGGCGATTTCGATCCTGCTGCCGCTGACCTACACCATGCACCCCGTGCCCGCCATCCTGATGCTGGCCGGCATCTTCTACGGCTCGCAGTACGGCGGCGCGATCGGCGCGATCTTGCTGAACCTGCCCTCGCATCCGCCCCATGCCGTGACCTGTCTGGACGGCTACCCCATGACCAAAAAGGGCAAGGGCGGCACGGCGCTGGGGATCACCATGATCTGCTCGTTCTTCGCCGCATCGGTGGGCATTCTGGTGATGATCTTTGCCTCGCCGCTGCTGACCGCCGTGGCGTTCAAGTTCGGCCCCACGGAGCTGTTTTCGATCATGCTGCTTGGCCTGATCGCCGGTTCCACCATGTCGCGCGGCTCGCCGCTCAAGGGCGTGGCGATGACGCTGTTCGGCCTGCTGTGCGGCGTGGTCGGCACTGATGTCAACACCGGCGCCTTCCGCTTCGCCTTCGGCATTGCCGAGCTGTCCGACGGGCTTGAAATGGTGGCCGTGGCGATGGGCCTGTTCGGCATTGCCGACTTTCTGCTCAACGTCAACCGCATGAAGGTCATCAGCAGCAACGCCAAGATGCGCATCCGCGACATGCGCCCCTCGAAGGCCGAACTCAAGGAGGCTTTCTGGCCCATGGTGCGCGGCACCGCCGTCGGCACGCTGTTCGGCGCCATGCCCGGCACCGGCCCGACCATCACCACGTTCATCGCCTACGCCGTCGAGCAGAAGGTCTCCAAGCACCCCGAGAGATTCGGCACCGGCGAAATCGCCGGCGTGGCCGCGCCCGAAGCTTCCGCGCACTCCAAGACGCAGGTGGACTTCATTCCGACGATGAGCCTGGGCATTCCGGGCGACGCGGTGATGGCGCTGCTGCTCGGCGCGCTGCTGATCCAGGGCATCCAGCCCGGCCCGCAACTGATTACCGAGCACCCGGACATTTTCTGGGGCCTGGTCGCCAGCTTCTGGATCGGCAACGTGATCCTGATGATCCTGAACGTGCCGCTGATCGGCGTCTGGGTGAAGATGCTGCAGGTACCCTATAAATACCTGTTTCCATCGGCCATGTTCTTCATCGCCGTGGGCGTGTTCACCACGCAAAACAGCCTGTTCCACATATGGGAGGTGCTGGCCTTCGGCATCATCGGCGCGGTGCTCATGGTGCTGGACTTCTCGGTCGCCCCGATCATGCTCGGGTTCGTGCTGGGGCCGATGATGGAAGAGAACTTCCGCCGCGCGCTGCTGCTCTCGCGCGGCGACATGATGACCTTCGTCGAACGCCCGATCAGCGCGGTCTTCGTCGGCATCAGCGCCTTGCTGCTGCTGGCCGTGACCTGGGCCGCCTGGCACAAGACCCGCCTGAAACGCATTGCGGCACAGGTGGCCAGCCAAACCGAGGACATGTCCGCCGCCTGATCGACGCGCAACGGGTTGCGCGCGCGCCGACAGCAATTGGCGCAGCGCCAACCCGCGCAAGCCGCTCTTTCGGGCGGCTTTGACCTATGTACGTGGCGCGCCTGATCCGGCCATGGCATGACCGAGCGCCGCCGAGATTTGGCGCGCGGTCTGTTGCAGTTTGGGCAGCCAGTGGTCGTCCAGCCGGTCGGCGGGAGCGGAGATCGACAGGCCGGCGATCAATCGGCCCTGGTCGTCATGAATGCCGGCGGCCATGCAGCGCACGCCGGTTTCCAGCTCTTCGTTGTCGTGCGCCGCGCCCGACTGGCGCGCGCGCGCCAGTTCGCGCTCCAGCGCCTGCAATTGGGTGATGCTGTTGCGCGTGTGGCCGGGCAGGCCGGTGCGGGTAGCGTAGGCGCGCACGCGCTGCGGGTCGTCGGCGGCCAGAAACAGCTTGCCGGTGGAAGTCAGGTGCAGCGGCGCCCGCCCGCCAATGGCGCGCACCACCTGCATGCCGGAGCGTTCGCTGTACGCGCGTTCGATATAGACGATTTCGTCGCCCTGGCGCACGCTCAGGTTGACCGGCTGCTGGATCAGCTTGTGCAACTCGTGCATGGGCGCCAGCGCGGCGTCGCGCACGTTCAGGCGGCCCTTGACCAGGTTGCCCAGCTCCAGCAGCCGCATTCCCAGACGGTAGGTGCCGGCATCGGGGTGATCGACGAAGCGGCCCACTTTCAGGTCGTTGAGGATGCGGTGGGCGGTCGATGGGTGCAGGCCGGTCTGCTCGCTGATTTCCTTCAGCGACATCGGCTCCTCGCGCGCGGCCAGCGCGTCGATGAGCGCGAACACGCGCTCGATCACCTGGATCGTCGGCATCTGGCGGGTATCGTGCGAGGACTGGCGCATGGTCTCTGGTGTCGTCTGAAATCAGGGCGCGCCGTGCGGCTGCCAGCGGTTGCGGATCAGGCGCTCGGAGGGCTGAAAGCGCGCCTTGTACGCCATTTTGGCGCTGCCCTGGATCCAGTAGCCGAGATAGACGTGGGGCAGGCCCAGTGCGGCGGCCTGTTCGATCTGCCACAGGATGCCGTAAGTGCCGTAGCTGGCGCGCGGGTCAGGATCGTAGAAGGTATAGACGGCAGACAGGCCGTCGCCCAGCACGTCCACCACCGACACCATGCGCAGCGCGCCGGGGCTGCCGTCCGCGCCGGGTTCACGGAACTCGACCAGGCGCGAGTTGACGTTGCTTTGCAGCAGGAACTGGGTGTACTGCTCGACGCTGTCGTGGTCCATTCCGCCGCCGGTATGGCGCCCGCCCTGGTAGCGCAGGTAAAGCTGGTAATGCTCGGGCACGTAGCACATCCCGAGCACCCGCGCGTGCAGGCCGGCGTGCCGCTTGCGCGCGCGCCGCTGGCTGCGCGTGGGCTTGAACGCCTGCGCCAGCACGCGCACCGGCACGCAGGCGCCGCAGCCATCGCAATGGGGCCGGTAGGTGAACATGCCGCTGCGGCGAAAGCCGCTCAACACCAGGCCGCCGTAAACGTCGCCGTCGATCAGGTGGCTGGGCGTGGCGACCTGCGAACGCGCCTGCCTGCCGGGCAGGTAGCTGCACGGATAGGGCGCCGTGGCATAAAACTGCAGGGCCTGGAGCGGAAGGTCCTTGAGGTGCGTCACCGGTTGCTGGCAGGGCTGGATGGCAGGATGGCAGGATGGCAGGATGGCGTTCCAGTATACGGGCTCGAAGCGCCAGCGCGGCGCGGGCCGGGCCGTCAGGCGGGCGACGTGGCGGGCAAAGGTCTCGCGCGGCATCTCGGCGGCGCCCATGAAGGCCAGGTGGCGCGTGTTCTGCTGGCAGTCGATCAGCGCGATGTTATGGCAGCGGGCAAAGGCCGCCAGCGCCGCCAGCGCGATCTTGGAGCCGTCGCCGACCTCGGTGAACATGGATTCGCCGAACACCGCGCCGCCGATCGCCACCACGTACAGGCCAGCGACCAGGCGATCGCCCACCCAGGTCTCGACGCTGTGCGCGTGGCCGGCCTCATGCAGCGCGCGGTAGGCCGATTGCATTTCGGGGCCGATCCAGGTGCCGCGCTGCCCCGGGCGCCGGGCATGGGCGCAGGCGGCGATGACCTGGCTGAACGCGGTGTCGATGCGAATCTGGCACGCCGGATCGGCGCGAAAACGCTGGATCGCCTTGCGCAGCGACCGGTGCAGGCGCAAGCGCCGGACGTCGAGCACCATGCGCGGGTCGGGGCTCCACCACAGAATCGGCTCGCCTTCGCTGAACCATGGAAAAACGGTGGCCGAGTAAGCCGCCAGCAGTGTCGGCACGTCCAGCGCGCCGCCGGTGGCCAGCAGGCCCGGGGCGGGCGAATGCGCGGGCCATGCCCGGCCAAGAGGCGGGAAAGGCTCGCCTGGTTGCAAAACGGCAAGAACGGGCGGCGGCAGCGCGGCAGGGGTCAAGGCCAGCCGATGTCCACGTCGTGTACCGCGAACGCGCCGCGGCGGCGGTCGTCGAAGTAGCGCCGCAGCGTTTCGCGCACGGTGACGAAAGCCAGTTCGTCCCAAGGCGCTTCGGCCTCGCTGAACAGGCGCGCCTCCAGGCTTTCGACGCCGGGGTTGAATCGCCCGTGCAGCAGGCGGGCCAGGTAGAACACATGCACCTGGCCGACGCGCGGGATGCTCATGACGCTGAAAAGGGCGCCCATCTCCACCTCGGCGCCGGCTTCTTCAGCCGTTTCGCGCGCCGCGCCCTGGGCCATGGTTTCGCCCATTTCCATGAAACCGGCGGGCAAGGTCCACTTGCCCCGGCGCGGCTCGATGGCGCGCTTGCACAGCAGCACCTTGTCGCCCAGGTACGGCACCGTGCCCACCACCAGCAGCGGGTTGACGTAGTGGACGGTGCCGCAGGCCGGGCAGATGGCCCGCTCGCGCGTGTCGCCATCATCCGGCACGCGGTATTGCACGGCAGCGCCGCATTCACGGCAGTGCTTGACGCTGCGGGAATACACGCCAAGCTCCAAGTCAATTCGCGGCCCGGCGCGCGCGCGCGCGGGCCAGCGCCGCCTCGATCACGGCGCGCTTGCGTTCCAGTTCGGCGCCGACGGCGTTGTGGGTGACCTCGGACAGATGAGCCAGCTTGTGCTCGGCTTTTGCTTCTATTAGCAGGGCGTGTTCGCGGGCGTCGCGCGCGCGGCGGGCGTCGATGAATTCATGGCGCTCGCGCGCCTGGCGGGCCTGGGCGTCGGACCAGGCGGCCCAGCCGGTGCGCGCGCCGGTGACGTTGTCCAGCGCGATGCAATCGACCGGGCAGACCGCAATGCACAGCTCGCAGCCGGTGCACTGCGCCTCGATCACGGTGTGCATGAGCTTGTTGCTGCCGACGATGCTCTCCACCGGGCAGGCCTTCAGGCACAGTGTGCAGCCGATGCACCAGGTTTCGTCGATCCAGGCGACGCTGCGCGGGCCTTCGACGCCGCGCTGCGGGTCCAGCGGCTGCACGGGCCGGGCGGTGATTGCCGCCAGCCGCGCAATGCCTTCAGCGCCGCCGGGCGGGCATTGGTTGATGCCGGCTTGGCCCTCGGCGATGGCGCGCGCGTAGGCCGCGCAATCGCTGTAGCCGCAGCGCGTGCATTGCGTCTGCGGCAGCGCGTTCAGTACGCGGCTGGCAAGCTCGGGGGCGGGAAAGTCATCGGCAGGCAAGGGCGGTCTGGCGTATTGAAAAACAAATCTCAGCGCGCGACGGCGGTCTTTCTGGCCGCCGGTTTGGCCGGCGCTGGCGCGGCCTTGGCGCGCTTGGCGGCGGCGCGCGTGCGTTTGGCCGCTGGCGGCGGCGTGGACACGGCCTCTTCATGCAGTTCGGCGCTGCCGTGCGCGGCGATGAAGGACTTGACGCGCGGATACACCACGGTGCGCCAGCGGCGGCCGCTGAAAATGCCGTAGTGGCCCGCGCCCTGCACTTCCATGTGGTCGCAGTGCTCGCTTGCAATGCCCTTGCACAGGCCGTGCGCGGCGCGGGTCTGGCCGGCGCCGGAGATGTCGTCGAGCTCACCCTCGATAGTCAGCAAGGCGGCGCCGCGGATGTCCTGGGGCCGCACGCGCTCGATCTGGCCCGAAGGCGAGCGCACGTCCCAGGTGCCGTGAACCAGCCTGAATTCCTGGAACACCGTGCGGATGGTGTCCAGGTAATAGGCGGCGTCCATGTCCAGCACGGCGTTGTATTCGTCGTAGAACTGGCGGTGCGTCTCGGCGCTGGACTGGTCGCCCTTGATGAGGTCGCTGAAGTAGTCGTAATGGCTGCTGGCGTGGCGGTCCGGGTTCATGGCGATGAAGCCGGCGTGCTGCATGAAGCCCGGGTACACGCGGCGGCCCGCGCCGGGGTAGTTGGGCGGCACGCGGAAAATCACGTTGTTCTCGAACCACTCGAAGCTGCGCCGCTCGGCCAGGTTGTTGACCGCCGTGGGCGACTTGCGCGCGTCGATGGGGCCGCCCATCATGGTCATGGTCAGGGGAATCTTTTCGCCCCGGCTGGCCATCAGCGACACCGCCGCCAGCACCGGCACCGTGGGCTGGCACACGCTGATGATGTGGCAGTTGCCGTAAGTGCCCTGCAGGCGGCGGATGAACTCCTGCACGTAGTTGACGTAATCGTCCAGGCGAAATTCGCCTTCGGCGAGCGGCACGGTGCGGGCGTTTTTCCAGTCGGTGATGTAGACCTTGTGGCCCTCCAGCATGGTGCGCACGGTGTCGCGCAGCAAGGTCGCGTAGTGGCCCGACAGCGGCGCGACCAGCAGCACCGGCGGCTGGCTCTTGAGCTTGACCAGTGTGGCCGGGTCGTCGGTAAACCGCTTGAAGCGGCGCAACTGGCAGAACGGCTTGTCAAGCTCGATGCGCTCGTGGATGGCCACGTGCACGCCGTCCACATCGACCGTGCGGATGCCGAACTCGGGCTTTTCGTAGTCCTTGCCCAAGCGGTGGAGCAGCGCGTAAGCAGCGGCCACGCGCGAGGCCATTGGCGCCTGCCCGAGCAGGGTATGCCGGTTGCCGTACAGCTTGGCCGCGGCATCGGCCATGTCGGCAAACGGTTCGATCAGGGATCGCTGGGTTTCGTAAATGTGGTAAAGCATGGAAGCGATTATTGACTGCTGCTGCCGTGCAATATAACGCAGCGCCAGCCGCCCGGTTGCAGGCCGCGCAAACCCGAGGCGGCTGGTGCGTCATGCGCCGATGCGTATCATGCCCGGCCATGTCCATCGGTTTTTCGCTGCACGGCTGGCTGCTGTACTTGGGGCGCAGGGCGCTGCGCTGGCTGCACGGCTGGTGGCGGCTGGTGTTCATCGGCGCGCAGGTGCTGGCGTTGGCGCTGGCGCCGTCGAGCTGGCGGCGTGCGCCGCGCGGCGCGGTGCTGCGGCAGGTGTACCACGCCGCCGGGCCGGGGCTGCCGGGCTTTACCATGCTGATGGCGCTATTCAACGTGGTGGTGATCCGTATCGTGGTGGTCACCGCCTTCGCCTATGGGCTGACGCAATACGCGCTGGACGCCGTGGTGCGCGTGCTGGTGCTGGAGCTGATCCCGCTGGCGGCGGCGCTGTTCGTGGCCATCGAATACACCATTGGGGGCGGCTCGGATTTGTACAAGCTGCGGCGCGATGGCGGCTTTGCGGCGCTGCGCGCGCGCGGCATCGACCCCCTGAGCCACGAGGCGCTGCCGCGCGTGCTGGCCGGCGTGGCCGCCGTGCTGCTGCTGGCCGCGCTCAGTTGCGTGATTTCGCTGGTGCTGGCCTACATCGGCGTGCATGGCTTCAACCTGGCCGGCCTGGCCGCGTACAACCGCGCGGTGGGGCACATCTTCGATCCGGCGGCGTCGCTGATCTTCGGGCTGAAGACGCTGCTGTTCGCACTGACGGTGGCGTTGCTGCCGGTGGTCACCGCGCTGCGCGAGCAGCCGCGCCGCGCCTTTCGCGCCAGCGTGGAGTTGCAGGGCCTGGTACGCATGTTCGTGCTGATGCTGGCGATCGAAATCACCTCGCTGATCGGCAACTACTATTGAACCTGGGAACGGCAGTTGACCGCTTGTAACCTTGACAAGAACCGCATGGCAATTGATTTTTCCAGTTTCGATCGAGTTCGCCGTTTGGGTGAAAGCGCTACGCACCCGCCAGCGCCGCGCTCGGCGCGCCATGCGGCGTTGCTCGTTCCTGCAGGCATGAGCCTGCCGCGTCCTCTCCCTTGCAGGGCGCGGCCCAGCCAGAGGCTGGGCCTGTTCGCGCTGTCCAAAGGCGCGCAGGCGCCTTTGGAG
>WRJY01000325.1 GCA_009778355.1 Desulfovibrionaceae bacterium
ACCCAGCCAGAGGCTGGGCCTGTTCGCGCTGTCCAAAGGCGCGCAAGCGCCTTTGGAGCCGCAGCGCTCACCCTTGCCTGGCACGCCGACCACGGCACTGGCGAGCGCGTCCAACTGCCGTTTCTAGGTTGAAAACGGAATAGGGGCATGGCGCAGGCCAAACCACTCATTGTTTGTGCCGACGATTACGCGGCCAGCGGCGCCATTTCGCGCGGAATCGCCCAATTGGCGCGGGCCGGGCGGCTGACGGCCGCCAGTGCAATGACGCTCTCGCCGCGCTGGGCGCTGGATGCGCCGGCGCTGCGCGAACTGCGCGGCCAGCTCGACGTGGGGCTGCATCTGGATTGGACCAGCCCGTTCGCTGCTGCCGCCGGACATGGGATGACGCTCGCGCGCGCGATGCTGCGCGCCGCATCCGGCGGGTTCGGGCGCGAACGCGCCCGCATCGTCATCGAGCGCCAGCTCGACGCTTTCGAGGCCCAGTGGCGCGCGCCGCCCGACCATGTGGACGGGCACCAGCACGTGCAGCAATTGGCGGGTATCCGCGAGGCGCTGCTCGAAACCTTGGCGCGGCGCTACCCGGATGGCGCCGCGGGCCGCGGGCCGTGGCTGCGGGTGTCGCGCGTCGGCGCCGGTCAGGCGGGCATCAAGGGCCGCGTCATCACCGCGCTGGGCGCGACAACGCTCCAGCGTCTGGCGGAGCAGGCCGGAGTGCCGTGTGCGCCCGGACTGTGGGGCGTATATGACTTTACAGGCGGCCCGGCCCGCTACGCGGCATTGATGGACGGCTGGCTGGCCCGCGCCGCGGCGCGTGCGGTGCTGATGTGCCACCCTGCGCACAGCCAGGACGGCGATGCCGATCTGGCCGATGTCATCGCCCCGGCGCGCCGCTGGGAATTCGATTTTCTGGGCAGTGCAGGGTTTGGTGAAATGCTGGCGCGGCACGGCGTTGCGCTTGTGCGCGGCAGTGTTTTGCCAGGGCCGCTACACTCGCTGCCCTTATGCCCTTGACTGAATCCCCTGCATTTGCGGCCTGTGCGGCCCGGCGCCGCTGTCCGCGTGCAACCGCGTGGTGGCTGATGGGGAGCTTGTTTGCACTGCTGCTGGTCTTGGCGGCGCTGCGCCCGCTGGCGCTGCCCGACGAGGGGCGCTACGGCGAAATCGGGCGCTGGATGGCTGTTAGCGGCGATTGGCTCATCCCGCGCCTGAACGGCCTGCCGTTTTTCCACAAGCCGCCTCTGCTGTACTGGCTGGAAGCGGCGTCGGTCACCGTGTTCGGCGCAACGCCTTGGGCGCTGCGGCTGGTTGTGGCGCTGCACGCGGCTTTGATGCTGGTGGCGCTGTTTCTGGCTGCACGGGCCTGGGGCGGCGAGCGCCTGGCTCGCCGCGCGGCGCTGATGCTGGGTTGCAGCCCGGCCTTTCTGCTCGGCGGCCAATACGTCAACCACGACACGCTGGTGGCGGCGTGGATCGGCGTGGCGATCTGGTGCTTTGCGGCGTCCTTCCTGCACGGCGAAAAACCGCACGCCGGCTGGGCGCTGGCCGGGTTCGCTGCCTGTGCGCTGGGCGTGCTCGGCAAGGGGCTGATCGGCGTGGCGCTGCCGGGGCTGGTGCTGCTGATCTGGCTGCTGTGGACGCGCCAGTTGCGCAAGGTCTGGCGGCTGCCCTGGCTGCGTGGCCTGCTGCTGTTTGCCGCCATCGCCGTGCCGTGGTTCGTACTGGCCGAGAGGCGCTTTCCGGGCATGTCGACCTATTTGTTCGGCGTGCAGCAATTCACACGCTACGTCGGTAGCGGCTTCAACAACGCCTGGCCCTGGTGGTTTTACCTGCCGTGCATGGCGCTGCTGCTGTTTCCCTGGGTGTTCTTTGCGCTGGCTGAAGGAGTGGCCCAGGCACGGCTAAGGGCGGGGCAATGGGTGCAGTCCGCCGCGCCATCGCCAGCCAGCCCGTTGCCGCGGCAAGTGTGGCTGCTGTGCTGGATCTGGATCGCGGCAATTCTGGCGTTCTTTTCGATTCCCCAATCCAAGCTGATCGGCTACATCCTGCCCGTCATGCCGCCGCTGGCCTTGCTGGCCGCCGCGGGCTGGGGCCGGTGGATGGAAAGCCGCCGCGCTGCCGGGGCGTGGCTGGCGGCGCTGGCCGCGCTGACGCTGGTTGCGGTGGGCGTCACCCATGCCGTGGCGGGCCGTGATGCCGGCCGCTCCGGTTCGCGGGACATCGCGCAAGTACTGACCTGTGCTGCCGCGCCGGACGATCCGGTTTATGCGGTTGGCGGTTTCCCCTACGATTTACCGTTTCATGCGCGGATGACGCATCCGCTCATCGTGGTGCAGAGTTGGGCGCGATTGCGCGAGACGGCGGGTGATGGTTGGCTGCGCGAGGTGTTCGAGGCGGGGGATTTCGAGCCGGCGCTGGCCGCGCGCGTGCTGCAATCGCCGCCCGCGGCGCTGGATGCCGCGCGCGCGGCGCCCAATGCCTGGATCGTCGCGCACCAGGAGAAGGCTGCCGCGATGAAGAGGGAAGGCTTCCACCTGGTGGCGCAGGGCGGGCGTTGGGCGTTGTACGCTTCGCCGCTGGCAATGCCTCATGCAGACTGCGCCAGCCGCGAGGGACTGCGTGATGCGTTGCCTTAGAGCCTGAAAAAGTGTCTGCGCGGCGGCGAAAAGACACTGAACAGACTCTTAACGCCGGAAAGCCCAGAAGCGGCTGAGCATGAAAGTCTGCCCGGCTGCCAGCACCGCCGCCGCCAGCCACGCCCATGACGGCGGCCAGTGCAGGCCGCGGTAGCAGGCCACGAAGAACAGTTCATTGCCCGCGAACCCGGCCAGCGAGGTCACGGCAAAGCGGCGCAAACTCTGGCCGGCGCTGGTGCCCGCGTCGCTGAAGCTCAAATGCCGGTGGCCGAAAAAGCTCACCCAGAAAGCGATGATGAAGCCGATCGGGTTGGCCGCCTCGGGCGGCAACACGCGGCGCGCGAGCGTGAAGACGGCAAAGTGCGTCAGCGCCGCCGCCGCGCCGACGGCCAGGAACCACAGCCCCGAGCGCAGCGCAGCGCGCTGTCCGGCGGTCACTGCGGTGTGTCCTCGGGCGGCAGGCCGCCGCCCTCGCGCTGGTCGATCAGATAGGCCGGGCGGCGCTTGACCTCGTCGTAGATGCGGCCCACATACTCGGCCAGCACGCCCACCGAGAGCAACTGGATGCCCGAGAGAAACATCATCCCGGCCACGATGGTGGCGTAGCCGGGCACGGCAATGCCTTCGTAAAAATAATCGAATACGACCCACGCGCCATAGCCGATCGAAGCCATCGCCAGCAACAGGCCCAGCACGGTGATCAGTTGCAGCGGCGCGGTCGAAAACGAGACCATGCCGGTCAGCGCCAGCGTGAACGCCCCGCGCAACCCGAAGCGCGTGCGGCCGTGCCCGCGCGGCAGCGGTTCATAGTCGATGGCCGTGCTTTGAAACCCGACCCAGGCGTACAGCCCCTTCATGAAGCGGTTGCGCTCAGGCAGGCGGTTGAGGGCCTGCACCACCTTGCGATCCATCAGGCGAAAATCGCCCGCGTGGGCCGGAATTTCGATCCGGTTGCCCCAGTTGACGAAGCGGTAAAACAACCCCGCCAGCCCCGCGTACAAGGCCGGCTGGTCGGCGCGCGTGCGGCGCACCGCGTACACCACGTCCGCGCCCTCGCGCCAGCGCGCCAGCATTTCGGGCAGCAGCGCCGCCGGGTGCTGGCCGTCGGCATCCATGATCGTCACCACGTCGCCGCGCGCGGCCTGCAGCCCGGCGGTCAGCGCCGCCTCCTTACCGAAGTTGCGCGACAGCCGCAGCAGCACCACCTGCGGATGTGCGCGGATCAGCGCGCGCGCGGTCTCGACGGTATCGTCGCGGCTGCCGTCATCGACCACGATCAACTCGACCGCCTCGGCCAGCCCGGTCAGCACTTGCAGCACCTGCGGCACGACGCGCACGAGATTGCGCGCCTCGTTGTAGGCGGGCATGACGCAGGAAATCGAAACGGGGGCGGCGCGCGGGATCGTCATAAGGCGCGATCATGGCATGACCTGGGCCAGGGCGCCCGTCATGCGGTCTTGTTGTAAGCTACGCGTCGAGGTTTTTCCTAGGCAACTGGCTTGCTGCGCTGCTTTTCATTTCCTCCCACCGGCCTTTTCCTGCCCGACGATCGTGCGATCCCGTCGAATTTTCCACGCCTTTCTGATCCTGTGCATTCTCCTCATGGGGGCGCTGGCGGTTTACCGCGCCGCCTTCAATGACGTTCAGCGCACCGATTTCACCGTCTACACCGCCGCAGGCCAAGCCCTTCTCGACCATCAGGATATGTACCTGGCCGAGAACGCCCGCGGCTGGCGTTACGTCTATCCGCCGCCTTTTGCCATCCTGCTGGTTCTTCTGGCCCAGATGCCGCTGTGGCTGGGGGCTTTGCTCTGGTACCTGCTCACAGTTGCGGCCATCGGCGCTTCGGTCATCATGTCCGCCAACCTGCTCGGCGCCACGCCGCTCAGGCGCAAGCCGTATCTGCTTTACGGTTTGCCGCTGCTCGGCCTGGCGACATTGCTGAGCTCGGGCATTTTGCGCAGCCAGGCCTCGCCGTTCATGTTCTTCTTCATGATCGCGGCGTTTTACTTGCATCTGAAAAATCGCCCCGCCGCGGCAGGTTTCAGCCTGGCCTGCGCGGCGCTGCTCAAGGTGTTTCCGATCGTGCTGATCGTGTACTTCATCATGCGGCGGCAATGGCGGGCCGTGCTGGCCACGATGGCTGCGCTGATCCTGCTGGGCGTTGCGTTGCCCAGCCTGTATTGGGGTTGGCACTTCAACCTGGATCAATTCGCCCGTTGGGTTGACGTGGTCGGCCACCCGGCCACGATGGAAAACACTGACCGGGCGCAAACCTCTTCGCTCTACGAGCAGTTGCTCGACACCACCAAGCCGCGCAACCAGTCGCTGGAGGCGCTGTTTTTGAGCCTGGGCATGCCCGTCGAACTGACTCGTTATGCCGTGGCGGCCTGTGCGGCGTTGATGCTGGCCGCCATGTGGATCAGCGCCCGCCGCATCCCGTTGCGGCAGCCACTTGGCGCTGACGAATCAACGCCGCGCGTGGCGGAAAGCCTGCTGTGCGGCGCCTTCATCTGCTGGTCACTGCTGATCTCGCCGATTGCCGAAGGGCATTATTTCGGCGCCCTGCTGTTGCCGCTGACCCTGCTCATGGGCCATGCCGATCAGGCCAGTCCGACCCGGCGCCAGAAAACATACTGTCTGACCGCCGGTACGGCCTTCATGATCCTCGTGACGAGCCTGACCGTGCCAGTAGCCACCGCGGTTTGGCGCCCGCTGTGCATCGCCACATTCCTGCTGTGGCTGCTGTGCCTGCGCCTGATTCCGGTGGCGCTGCGCGTCAAGAGCCTTGAAACTTGCCCGTAAGCCATCAAATCGTCTGGCGCAACCTGATCCCGCTGTTCATCATCTCGGCCATCACCCTGCCGCTGGCGGCTTGGCTGTTCAGGCATCGGCTGGTTTGAAGCCGCCAAATCAAGCGTGCTAAAGTTAAGCAAAGTTAATTATTCTTAACTTGAAAATCAGATGAAAGACGTTTCAAATCAACAGGTTGCAGACCATCTCGACTTGACCGGTGGTGGGGGCAGTGCGCGGATGGACGTTGAAACACTCGCCTTTCATCCACGCGCCTGTTAGGATCCCATGCGGCCCTGGGCAGGTCATGCGTAAGGAACCCAAACTGTGACTACCGTGCAAATCACTTTACCCGACCGGCTGGCGCAAGAGGCGCGGCAAGCGGGGTTGCTGTCGCAGCCCATGCTGGAACGGTGGTTGCGCGATCAACTCAAGGCGCGGCAGGTCGATGAACTGTTTGCGGCGATGGACCGCATGGCCATCGTTAGCGAGCCGGCGGTCATGTCGCCAGAGGAAGTAGCCGAGGAAATTGCCGTCATGCGCGCCGAACGGCGCGAGAAGAACGCAACCTGACAACCTTGTACCGTGCGGCTGGTGCTTGACACGAACGTGGCGGTCTCGGCCGTCTTGTGGGGCGGTACGGCTCGGCTGTTGCTGCACGCTGCGCGTGAGAAGCGGATCCGCGTGCGCTGCTGCAGGCTCTTCATTGAAATGTTCGCCATGAAGACTCTTCCACGCTTTCCTGCCGCCATCGCTGCCATCGCCGCGCTGCTCGCCGGCTGCGCCGCCGTGGGGCCGGACTTCAAAGCGCAAACACCGGGGGCCCCCGCCGACTTTGCGGCGTGGCACGGCGGCGCGGCGGAACTGGCGGATGCCGGGCGCAGCGCGCCCAACGCCAGCGCCGAGCCGCGCGGCTGGGCGATGTTCGGCGATCCGGCGCTCGATGCGCTGCTGGCGCGCGTTCTCGCCGCCAACCCCGACTTGCAGACCGCCGCGCTGCGCTTTGCGCAAAGCCGGGCGCAGCTCGGCATCGCCGGTTCGCAGCAAGGCATCCAAGTGGGCGTCAGCGCGGGCGCGACGCGGCTGCGCGCCAGCGAAAACGGCGAGACGACGCGGATGCTCGACGCCATCGACCCGCCCAACCGCGAAGACTTGGTCAAGTTCCTGAGCGCGCCGCACAACTTTTACCAAGCCGGCTTTGATGCCTCGTGGGAAATCGACCTGTGGGGCCGCGTGCGCCGCGCCATCGAATCGGCGGGCGCCAATGTGGCCGCGGCGCAGGCCATGCTGGCGCAGGTGCGCTGGAACGTGCAGACCGAGGCGGCGCGGCGCTACTTCGAGCTGCGCGCGGCGCAGCGCCAGATCAGCCTCGCGCGCGAGGACATCGCGGTGGCCGAAGAAACGCTGCGCCTGGTTCAGGCCCGCGCCGACGGCGGTTTGACCACCGACCTGGACGTTGCCCGCCAGTCGGCGCAGGCCGCCGATTTGCGCGCCCGCCTGCCGCAACTGCTGGCGCAGGAGGCGCAGGCCATCAACCAGATCACCCTGCTGGCGGGCGAGCGGCCCGGCGCGCTTCAGGCCGAACTGGCGCCGCCGCGCGATCTCATGGACATCAGCGCGTTGCCCGATTTGTCGCTGGGCCTGCCGTCGGAGTTGGCGCTGCGCCGGCCCGACATTCAAATGGCGCAAGCGCAACTGCACGCCGCCACCGCCGACATCGGCGTGGCCGTGGCCGATTTGTATCCGCGCATCGTCATCGGCGCGGGCCTGGGCTTGCAGTCGGTCAGCGGCGGCGGCTTTACCGACTGGGGCAGCCGGCAATGGTCCATCGGCCCCAGCCTGCAATTGCCCCTGTTCGACCATGGCCGCCGCCGCGCCACCGTGACCTTGCGTGAACTGCAACAACAGGAAGCCGCCGTCGCCTGGCAGCAAACCGTGCTGAAGGCCTGGCACGAGATCGACGACGCCCTGAGCGCCTACACCGCCGAACGCCGCCGCAACGCCGAACTGGCCCTGCGCGAGCGCAGCAGCCGCGACGCACTGCAACTGGCGCGTGTGCGCTACGAGCGCGGTCTGACCGATTTTCTGGTGCCGCTCGACGCCGAGCGCACATGGCTGCAAGCGCGGCGCGATCAGTCCGACAGCGACAGCCGCCTGGCGCTGGCGCTGGTGGCCGTGACCAAGGCGCTGGGCGGGGCGGGGGACGCAGGGGGCGCGTGACCGCGGCGGCTTTCAGGGCCGGTCAGCGTTGCTCGCGCAGTACGTTCTTGAGCACCTTGCCGGCCGCGCTGCGCGGCAGGGCGGCGACAGTGTGCAACTGGGTCGGCAGTTTGTATTTTGCAAGGTGGTCCGAGGCCCAATCGCGCAATTCATCGATGCTCAGGTTCGCCGCCGGGTCACGAAGCGACGCGTAGGCCACCGGCGTCTCGCCCCAGACCGGGTGAGGCCGGCCCACCACGCTGACCTCGGCGATGGCCGGATGCGCGGCCAGTGCGTTCTCGACTTCGGCGCAGTAGATGTTCTCGCCGCCCGAAATAATCATGTCTTTGACCCGGTCAACGACATACAGGTAGCCCTCGCTGTCGGCGCGAACCAGGTCGCCGGAGTGAAACCAGCCGCCCCGGAAGGCTTGCGCCGTGGCCTCGGGGTTGTTCCAGTAACCCAGCATCAGGCCGCTGCCGCGGTAGACGATTTCGCCGACCTCGCCGGGCGCGACATCGTTCATGTCGGCATCGACGATGCGGGCAGCCACCGTGGAGACCGGCTTGCCGACCGAACCCAGTTTCCTGATCGCATCCTTGCCATCGAGGGCGCAAGTCACCGGCGACATTTCGGTTTGTCCGAACACGGCCGTGTTGTGCGCGCCGGGAAACCGCGCCGCCATTTGCCGCAGCAAGGTGTCCGTTGCCGGGGCCGCGCCCCAGCACGTCACCCGCAACGCGGACAAGTTGCGGCTGCCGATCGTTTGGTCATCGCACACCGCCTGCCATTGGGTGGGGACGAGGAACACGGTGGTGATGGCCTCGTTTTCCAGCAGGTCGAGCAGCGCGGCGGCATTGAAAGGCCGCGTGGGCATGATGACGATCGTGCCGCCGATCAAAAGGGCGGGAATGACCGCGCCGATGGCGCCGATGTGAAACAGCGGCGAGGCCACCAGATTGACCTCATCGTCACCGGACAACTGAAAGGTGCGGATTATGGTCAGCGCCTGCGATTGCAAATTGATATGGCACAGCACCGCGCCCTTCGGATGCCCGGTGGTTCCAGAGGTGTACATGATGAGCGCGGGCGATTGCTCGGGAACATCCACCGGCTCGTGCGGCGCGCCGGTTTCGCCGAGCAGATCGCGGTACAGCGCGCAGTTTGCCTTGCCGGAGGCGGTGGCGGCCGGTTGGGCTGCGCTGGCGGCCTGCGCGACGGCGCTGACCACCTCGACATCGCCGGCAAGGGCGGGCAGCGCGGCCTGAACCACGGGCACGCCAATTTCGTCGGCCACGATGAGCCGGGCGCCGCAATCGTTGAGGATGTATGCGGCCTCCGGCCCGGTCAGGCGAAAGTTCAGCGGCACCGCGATCGCTCCGAGCAGATTGGCGGCCAGAATGGTCTCGATGAACTCGGGCCGGTTGCCCATGACGATGGCCACCCGGTCGCCAAAACCGACGCCGCGCCGCGCGAACGCATCGGCCAGGGCCTGGACGCGCCGGTGCAATTCAAGCCAGGTCGTGGTCGCGCCATTGAAGCGCAGGGCGGCGCGCCCGGGCCGCATGGCGGCGTGGCATTCGAGGTGGTTGTTCCAGTGCGCGCGGCGTGATGCCTGCGGCTGTTCGAGCGGGCTTGGCATGAGTTGTTTCCTGGTGGCAGTGCCGGACGCGGCGGAGGGAAACCGGATCCGGAGCACGATTTTCGCGGCAAGGATTCAACTGCATCGTCGCCCGCGCGACTTGATGCGCGGCGCCCAAGAGGCGAACGCGACCGAAGCCGCGTCACTTCATGCGGCTTTCGTGAAGAGAGCCAGCGATCAACCGCCGCTCTCAGGTCCAATCAACGCGGCTGCATCAGCCGCTGCATCGCCTCGCGGTACTTGGCGGCGGTTTGGGCGATGACCTCGGCGGGCAAGGCGGGGGCCGGCGGCGTTTTGTTCCAGGGCTGGCCATCGATGCGAACCGATTCCAGCCAGTCGCGCAGAAATTGCTTGTCGAAACTGGGCGGGTTGCTGCCCTCGCGGTAGCTTTCGGCGGGCCAGTAGCGCGACGAATCGGGCGTCAGCACCTCGTCCATCAGCACCAGGCGGCCAGCGCCGTCCAGCCCGAATTCAAACTTGGTGTCGGCGATGATGATGCCCTTGGGCAGCGCAATGGCGGCGGCGCGTTCGTACAGGCGGATGCTGATGTCGCGGATTTGCGCCGCCAGTTCGGGGCCGATCATCCGCGCCGTGCGCTCGAAGCTGATGTTCTCGTCGTGCTCGCCCGCCGCTGCCTTGGCCGCGGGGGTGTAGATGGCCCGCGGCAGCTTGCTGGCGTTGCTCAGGCCGGCGGGCAGCGGCACGCCGCAAACGGATTGGCTTTGCTGGTATTCCTTCCAGCCACTGCCGGCCAGGTAGCCGCGCACCACGGCTTCCACTGGAATGGGCTTGAGGCGCTTGACCAGCATCGAGCGGCCACGCACCTGCGCCGCCTCGCCGGGCGCCACCACGCTTTCGGGCGCCTGGCCGGTCAGGTGGTTGGGCACGATGCCGTCAAGCTGGCCGAACCACCACAGCGCCATCCGCGTGAGCAACTCGCCCTTGCCGGGAATGGGCTGGCCCATGATGACATCGAAGGCGCTGATGCGGTCGCTGGCCACCATCAGGATGCGCTCATCGCCAACGGCATAGTTGTCGCGCACCTTGCCGCGCGCGAGCAACGGCAGGCTGTGCAGGGTGGAGGTGTGAAGGGCTTCGGTCATGGGAAACAAAACGTGGGGTGTATCGGCTCCGGCAGTCAGCGATTTTGACGCACTTGGCCACGGTACTTGGGGCATTGCGGCAAAGCTGCACGCATCGAGGCGGCGCAGCTTCCCGCGAATAGGCGGATTTGCCAGCTCAGACCAACAGAACTTTGGTGCTTTCTTCGCCGAACTGGCTGATTACGCGCACTGCCAGCTTGCGGCCCTCGGGCGGGGGCGCCGGATGCGAACGAAAGCCGTAGATGCGATCAAACGCCTCGTCGTCGATCTCGATCTTCAACATGCGCTCGGCATTTTTTTTCACGCTGGCCGCGGCGAGCGCCGACAGGCCGCGTTTGAACTTGTCGAACTCGTCCTTGTCGCCGCCGCAGAAGAACACCTGGGTGGGCGTGAAGTTGGCGCCGTCGTAATCCGCGTCCAGCATCCAGTAGTTGATGTCCGCCGCGCTGCGCGCCTTCACCTCGTCGCGGATCGGGTCGTAGATGTCCAGGCCGCGGATTTCGACTTGCACCATTCCATTTTCACGGATCAATGCGATGTCGGGTTCTCCGATGGTGACGAAGGAAGCGGCCTTCTTGTCTTTCTTTATCAGACCCTCCTGCATCAAGTCGTC
Organism: Desulfovibrionaceae bacterium; assembly: GCA_009778355.1. Lineage (GTDB taxonomy): Bacteria > Pseudomonadota > Gammaproteobacteria > Burkholderiales > Burkholderiaceae_C > Ottowia. The sequence goes on from WRJY01000325.1 coordinate 10,984, forward strand.
GTGCATCCGCACCTTGGTCACTTCGAAGCTGCCCACGCGGCGCGTGATGCTGCGGTTCTCGATGTCGCTTTCAAAGCCAAAGCCCAATGCCAGCAGCCAATCGGCGTCGCCGCGGCTGGCGCAGGCGCGTATGGCCTGATCCACCGCCACGCGGCTCACGGTGCCGAACTGCGGGCCGATGTGCAAGTACGCCTTGCGCTCGCCCGCCGGGGTGTCGTACCAGCCTTCGGCGTGCAGCGCGCCGTCGCGGTCGTTGATCAAGTCCACCTGCGTGAACACCGCCGTCTGGCCCTTGGCGCCGTTCTTGACGCCCGCCGATTTGAGGTGCTCAAAAATGCGTTCGATAAAGCGCTGGGCGCTGTCCATGTCCTGCTCGGCGGCGGCCATCTGGCCGGGGGCCAGCGGCTCGTCGGCCTGCAAGGTTTCGACCGTGAAGGGGCCGGCCACGCGCAGCTTCTTCTTGTCGATTTCGGGCTGGTCGTACAGCGTTTCGGTTTCGGGCGGCTCGTCGTTGGCAAGCGACTTGAGCGTAACGTGCGGCACGGTCTTGTAAACAAAGCCATGACGCACGTCCTGACCGGCCACATCCGCAAGGCGGTACCACGGATAAGTGGCGGTCATCAGCCGCGTCTTGGCGATGTTGAGCGCGATGCGCGAGGTGTCGGTGGTGATCCAGCGACGGCCCCATTGCTCGGCGACGTGGGCGGTGGTGCCGCTGCCGCAGGTCGGGTCGAGCACGAGGTCGCCGGGGTCGGTGGTCATGAGGATGCAGCGTTGGATGACTTTAGCCGTTGTCTGCACAACATATACCTTTGCGTCCGCAAAGCCAGCGATCGTAGTGTCATTCCAAAAATTGTTAATCGCTTGAACCGGAAAATCCTGAAAAAAGCGCACATAGGAAAGTGTATTTCCTATCAATGCGAGACGATTTTTTTCCTTTAGGCGATCCATTCCATTTTTACTTGTTTTCCAGACGCCTTTTGTCGGCACAAAAGTTCGACCTTCAAATTCAACAGGATAGCGCGTTGTATCAACGCCGCTTTGAGATTGAAGATTATCAATTCGAAAAACCTTGGAGTCATTTGGAATGGATGATAAATCGTTGCGCTCACCGGCAGTCATACGGCGACGTTCACCATTCGCAAGCTCTAGCCATGTATACGCACCCTCTCCTTCTGCGGAGGTTTTTTCAACATACAATTGATGGAATTTCAGTTTGGCTTGCTCACGATTCTTGGCATACCAGACGACGTAATCGCACGTTGAGGCCAAAACATCTGTTCCAAGTGCTAGGCTACCAGCCCCGCTAGTTTTCTTAAAGGCAATCAGTGCGCAAAAATTTTCGCTACCAAAAATCTCATCCATCAGCACCCGTACCAAGTGAACATTCTCATCACTGATCTGCACAAAACACGATCCCGACGCGCTCAACAGCTCCCGCGCCACCAACAACCGATCCCGCAGATAACTCAGGTACGAATGAATCCCCAGCTCCCAGGTGTCCCTGAACGCCTTGATGACTTCCGGCTCGCCCGACAGGTTTTCGTCCGCCCCATCTTTCACGTTGCGATCATTCAACCGCATTTGCCAGTTGCTGCCGTACTTGATGCCATATGGCGGATCGATGTAGATGCACTGCACCTGCCCGGCCATGCCTTCGCGTTCCAGCAGGCTTGTCATCACCAGCAGACTGTCGCCCTGAATGAGGCGGTTCTGCCATTTGTTGGGCTGCTTGTAGTACGAGAGCGGCTTGTCCAACTCGTCCATCGCCAGCGGGTTGCCGAACAGTTGGTGGGTGAACAGCTCGTTTTGCGCCTCGTCGCGTCCGCGCAGCCGGTAGAAGTTGGCGATGATTTTTTCCGGCGCGATGTGTTCGTGCCGGTACAGGCTGCGGATATCGACCTGCAATTGCTCCTGGTCGTCGCCTTCGCCGTACTTGTGCATCCAGTACAGCTCGGGGTCTTGCCCCCGGCGGGTGACGGGGTTGAGCGGCGCGTTCTTGCGCGTGGGCAGGCCGGCAATGGCTTCGGCTTCCCAGCCCTGTTCCTCGGTGCTTGGAATGAAGGGGCGCTCCACGGGCGCCAAGCCCTTGTCATGGCGCAGCGAATCGACGGGCTTGTAGCTGCCGATGGCCGTTTCGCCCGCGCTGGCGCGGCTGGCGGATGGCGGCGCGGGGGTTTTCTTGCGGGTGGCCATGGCTATTGCGTCCAGTCTTCGATGACGAGGCCGCTCACTCGTGCGAACTCGCCGGTATTGGCCGTGACCACGGTGCAACCAGCCTCACGGCCATGAGCGGCGATCCAGGTGTCGTTGGGGCCGATGGCTTGGCCTTGCGCTTGCAGTTGCCGCCTGATCTCGCCGTAATGCCGGCATACCGATTCGCCCAAGGGAACCACGGTAATCAATTGGGCCAGCCGGTCGAGCAACTCATGATTTTTTTGCTGGGTGGCGCTTTTGTCCGCGCCAAAGCGCAACTCGCCCATGCTGATGACCGACATGGCGAGCGCCGAGGCGGGCATGGATTGAAAACGCGCTTGCAGACGCTGCTGGCGCGCTTGCGCGGCAGGGTCTTTGGGAGCCTTGTTGCGGCGGATGTCGCGCACCGCGATACAGGCATTGGTGTCGAGCAGGTATTGGGGCATCAGGGTTGTTCGTCGTCGATCAGGCCGGGACGTTCTTCGTGGGGCCGGGTGTCGCGGATGGCGTGGAACACCTCGTCGGGCAGTTCGGCCAGCAGTTGGGCCACGTCCCAGGCGGTGGCTTCTTGTATATCGACCTCGCGGCCAATGCGTTTGATGGCGGGTTCCAGTTCGTTGCGCAGGCGTTCGATGCCGGTGATTTCAATGAAGTGCCAGCTCAGGCCACCGAACTGTCCGCGTTGCGCGTTGACGGCGGGCAGCCAGCGTTGCAGGGTGTAGTAACGCTTGAACTCCTTGTCCTTGGCGAAACCGGTGATTTCGACGATCAGGTTGAAGCGGCGGCCTCCGGGCGTTGTGATGCGGCACAAAAAGTCGGGCACATAGCGCCGCTCCTTGCCCGCGCGGTCGGTGTAGGGAATCTCGAAGCCGAGGAAGGCGTTCTTCACGTAACTTTCGACCGCATCGAGCTGCTCGAAGGTCTTGGCCGCGAGTTGCTCCCAACTGTCGGTATCGGCGACCACATAGTTGACCGGGCTGCGCTTGGTGGGGAACACCGGCTTGGCGGTGCTGGCTTGCACGTTGGCCGTGCTGCCGCGCGGGTTGTAGCGGTTGAGCAGCGGCGCCACGAGCGGCGTTTTGTTCTCGGCTTCGCGTGCCTGCCGATGCACTGCCGCCGCTTCGATGCCTTGCCAGATGCTGGCTGCCACGGCGTCCGGGTTGTAGTAGCTGACCAAGCGGCGCATCGCGGGATTGGCGCCGCCAACGATGTCGATCTTGCGCTCGTACCACTGCGCGGCGATGCGCAGGATGCCGTCGAAGTGCTCGAACTGCACGGCGCCGAATTGATTGCGGTAGTAGCGCGACAGGGTGACCCGGGCGGCCCAATAGATAGCTTGCTGGTCGCGCATGTCTTCGACGGCGAGCTTGAGCTTTTGCGTATCGCCGGAAAACGCATTGCCCAGGGTGGTTTCCGTGGGCAGCTTGGCCAGGTTGATCTCGAACGGCGGCGTGCCGGAAAAATCGGCTTCGATCGCATCGGTGGGCACGCTGAGCTTGTAGCCCAGCACGTTGGGGAATTCGATGGTCAGTTCAGACCGCTCGGGCAGGGCGCGCAGGTAGTTGATGTCCTGCGGCGTCGGCAGTTGCGAGGCGCCGCCTTTGAAGAGCTTGAAGGGCACGCCGATGATGTGTGCGTACTCGGGCGGGAATTTGCCGGTCTTGGGGTCGATGAAGTATTCGCGCCGCCGCAGCGCACGGCCCGCGACCTGCTCGCACAGCAGTTGCGAACCAAAGGCGCGCACGCCGGCGATGTGCGTGACGGTGTTGGCATCCCACCCTTCCGTGAGCATACCGACGCTGACCACGCAGCGGATGTGCTGCCCCAATCTGCCGGGCCTGCCGACGGTGTTGACCACTTCGCGCAGCAGGTCCGCATCGGTCAACGCGGCGACAGAGCGGTGAGGATGGGTGATGCGGTATTCGCGCTTGAATTCCTCGATTTCGGTGGCGAAGACTTTCTTGAAATCCTCGTTGACCTGGCCGGAATGTTCGAGCGCGTCGGAGTCGATCAGCAGCGTTGGCGGGCGCTTGTGCGGCAGGCGCGTCTTGGGGTCGAAGTTGGAGAACAGGTCGAGCGTGCCGGGCACCACCATTGGCTGCCCGTCGGACGAAAGGGTTTCGTAACCGGCGATCAGTTTGTAAACCTCCTTCGAGACGGTGGTGTTGCTGCACACGGCGATGAAAACCGGCGGCGCGGTGAATATGTCACGGCGGCGCTCGCCCTGTTCGCGCATCCCCTTGTCGTAGGCCGCGTAGTGGGCGTAGAACTGGTCGAGCGCCTGCTTGAGCAATGAGGGCAGTTGCGGCGGCGCTTCGACCTGGGACTTGGCGTCCTTGGCGGCGCGTTGTCTGGTTTCGGCGCGTTCAGTGCGCTGACCTTTCTTCGGCAATTCGTCCTTGCATTTCTCGTAGAGATTGCGAAGGGTCGGCTCTTCCAGCGTTTGCGCGTTGTCTTCCACCGGGAGGAAGGGGATCTTGACCAGTCCGGATTCGATGGCTTCGATCAGGCCGAAATCGGACACCACCCACGGAAAGTACGAATAGGCAATCCACCCCGAACCGGCCAGAAAGTAGGGCGTGGCGGAAAGGTCGTACACGCTGGAGACTTGCCAGCGCCGCGCCACTTCTCGCACACCGTTGAACCAGACGGCGGCGCGCTCGTTTTCGGTGGCGCTGTTTTCCTCGTCGCTGTCGCGCCCTTTGGCGCGTGGCAAATAGCAGTGGTGGGCTTCGTCGTTGAAGACGGCCATGCGCCGCCCCGGTTTGAAGCCGGGCATCACGCGGCGCATGATGTCGGCGGCGGTTTCGAGTGCGACGGATTTCCTGCCATCCGCATCGAGCTTTCCATCGAGCGGACTCTTTTTGTTGCCGCCAATCTGGCGGGCCTCGAAGGCGTGAAAGTTGGTGATGACCAGACGCGCATTGAGTCCGGCAAGCAAGCCCATGCGATCCGGCGGAACCAGTTGGCGCTGGCGGTAATAGTCGGCGGCATCCACATCGCGCTCTGCCAGCGTGTCCACGCGCAGCACCGACAAACGATCGCGGATGGTGACGCCCGGCGCAACGATCAGGAAGTAATCGGCGTAGCGCGGATCGTTGCGGTATTCACAGCGGTTGAGGTAGTGATAGAGCAACAGGCACGCCATCACCACTGTTTTGCCGGTACCGGTGGCCATCTTGAAGCAGATGCGGGGCAGCACGCTGGCCGCGTCTTCCACGGACTCGTTTGCAAGACGCAGTTCTTGCAAAACATGCGTTCCGGCATTGGATTTGGCGGCGACTTCGTTGAGCCAAATGGCCGTTTCCACCGCTTCGCGCTGCGCGAAGAAAAGGCGCTTGTGGCTGGGGCGTTCGGGGTCGAGAAACCAGTACGTCAGCAACTGGCGCGTAACGCGGCTGGTTGCGCCTTCGTAGCCGCTTTGCCGCCATGCTTCAACCTGCGCCCGTACCAGATTGACCAGCTTGTCCCGGTATTCGGCGACATGGTCATTGAGGTCGAACATGCTGGCCTGTGGCTGCCGGCCCAATGGTATCTGCGGCGTCGATGGCGCAAAGATGCGGCGTCCGGGCAGGGGCCGTTCATAGTTCAGGCTTCCATCATCGGCTGTCGCATAGTGATAGGCGGGCGCATCGTAAGGCCCATTCAGGATGGGAGAGGAAGCGCCTGCGTGCGGGAGTTGCCTGTTCTTGGATGCCATACAAAACAAAAACCAGGTGCCTTTATGGCGATGAGGAACGAACCCACAAAAAACCACCGTGCAGATGCGGTGGTTTGCTGGCCTTGTTCAGACCGGCAGATGGCATTGCTTCAAGTGATCGACGCCTGGTAGATGGATTCGACCGACTGGTCCAGCGCGGCGTTGAATTCGGCGTCGCTTTGCTGGGCGGTCAGCCCTTCGGTCAGCGCGCGGCTGAAGCTGGCGATGACGCCGGGGTTCTGGGCCAGCAGCGCGTTCGATTCGTCGCGGCTGTAGCCGCCGGACAGCGCTACCACGCGCAGGATGCGCGGGTGCCGGACCAGTTCGGCGTAGAAGCCAGGAACGCTCGGGATAGTGAGCTTGAGCATGACCTGCTGTCCGTGCGCCAGCGCGTCGAGTTGCCTGAGCAGCGCGGTCTTGAGCAGCGATTCGGCCTCTTTCTTGTCGGCGGCCTTGATGTTGACCTCCGGCTCGATGATGGGCATCAGGCCGGCGGCCAGAATCTGCTTGCCGACCTCGAACTGCTGCGCCGCCACGGCGTCGATGCCCTTGGCGTTGGCGCCGTTGATGACCGAGCGCATCTTGGTGCCGAAGATGCCCTTGGCGGCGGCGCGCTCCAGCAGCGCGTCCAGGCCCGGCATGGGCTTCATCAACTGCACGCCGTCGGCCTCGGCGGCCAGGCCCTTGTCCACCTTGAGAAAGGGCACGACCTGCTTTTTGCGCCACAGGTAGTCGGCGGCGGCCATGCCGCCGAATTGGCGGTCCATGGTCATCTCGAACAGGATCGCGCCGAGCACGCGCTGGCCGGTGAAAGCTGGGCTGGTGACGATGCGCTCGCGCATGGCGTGCACCAGATCGAACATCTGGGCCTCGCTGCCGTAGCTCGATTCCTCGATGCCGTACAGCCGCAGCGCCTTGGGCGTGCTGCCGCCGCTTTGGTCGAGCGCGGCGATGAAGCCCTTGCCCTTGGCCATCTTGTCGAGTTGCTCTTGATTCATGGGGATTTCCTTGATTTGCTGGGAATGCTGCGCAACGCGCCTGCGCCACCGGCGGACGGGCGACGCGGAGTTTTTCGCGATTGTAGGGGGCGCGCTCTTTGCCTGACCTCGATACGCCTCGGTGAAGCCCATGCCTGTTTGGACCGGGCTTGGCCTGTTCTGGACTTGTCGAAGGGTCGAAGCGCTTGCGCAGGGCAAGCGTGATCTGGCCTCGAAGCGTTTTCGCGCGCCTGGCTTCGGCGAAAGGACGCGTCTGCTGAAAACCGTATGGCGTTCGATGGCCGCAGCCCCATTTCCACGAAGGGAGGGGACTATCGGCGCAACGCCGGGAAATTTATCTCGTCTGCGCCGTGCCGACGCCTGCCAGGGGGTGGCCCATGAGGCGGGTCAGGATGGCCAGCGGGCTGTTTTCCGGGTGGAGTTCACGGCCTGGGGGCAGGTGCAGCGTTTGTTCCATCATGTACTGGCCGCTTGCAACGCCGTGCGCGGCTCCGTCGGCATAGCACACCCACACGCAGTTGGGCGGGAAGGGCTGGGTGGCTACCGTGCCGTTTTGCTGATACTGCTCGTCTTCCTTCATCAGGTTGTGCAGGTTGAACATCAAGTGGTCGTATTCGCTGCGCACTGATTTGGTGGCGCCCACCATATTGAGCAGTTTGGCCTTGAGCGGGCTGTAGGGCGGGATCTTCGGCAGGTAGCGTTTGGCAACGGTTTCAAACGGTTCGCCCACCCGCCATACGCGCGGCGCGCCGTTGGGGTTGAGGTTGGTGAAGATGCGCAAAATCCGCTCGCCATAGGTCGGGCGGGTGGCAAAGGCGTCGAAATGCATACGCCGGTCGTCGGCGTGTACCGACTGGGCGCGCGTTTCCACCTGCTTGGGCCGAAAGCTCGTGGGGGCGACGCGCAGCGCGCCGCGGTAGTGCGGGAACAGGCCATCGGCCAGCGTGAGCGCCAGTTGCCGGTAACGGCCCAGCATGGCGGCCAGCAGTTTTTGCTCCTCCGGCGTGCCGGCTGCGTGCTTGAGTACGCCATCGCTGCCCAAGCTCACGTTGCGCGAGCCGGCTTTGAGCATGTCCTCGCGCAGCAGCGCCTGCTCGGGCGGCGAGAGCGGCAGCGACAGATGCGGAAAGTAGAGCACCTGCCCGGCTTCCAGCGCGGCGGTCCATTCGGCCTGTTTTTCAGGTACGCCGGCGGGCGCGGCCCAGTCGGAAAAGTCGAGTTCGACGATGGGGGAGGCGGCGGCATTGGTCATGGCAAAAGTTCTCCGTGGTCAAAATCGGAATACAAGCATAACCCTATCAGCCTGCCGGTTTGAAATGGCCGAACGCCAGGTCTGACCTTGCCCCTGAAAACCGCATCCCTTGCTGAGGTGGTTCAATCGAAGCAAGGAGATAAGAAATGGCAAAGCCATCAAGGGCGCGA
>WRJY01000326.1 GCA_009778355.1 Desulfovibrionaceae bacterium
ATACACTGGCGGCTTCTACAACAGATCGACTCGCTTCGCATCGCCGATCTGGGGGCGCTCCAGGCTCATTCCTGATTTGGAAAAGACTGCGCCGTCTTTCCAACGCGGCGCAAACCTGCAACAGCCCGAGGGGAAACGACCCGGCAGTTGCCTGCCCATGTGCCTCAGCATGGGGCGGCATCAAGCGCCATGCGCGTGCTCCTGAAGGCCATGTCCGCGCTCGATGGCTAGGCTTTTGACGATGGCTGGCGTGACGGCGCCGAACGCCAGCGCCTGACCGCCATGCTGGCGCGCGAAGCTGGCAGCCCCGGCCTGGCCGGCAAAGGCGGGCAGGTCGCCGCGCCGCATGGGGCCAAGCTCGTCCGAGCCCAGCACGAACCAGGCCTGTTCCAGCGCAACCCATGCGCCGCTGGCGGCATCGGTGATCCAGCGCGATTGCACATCGGCAGCGCCGTGGCCGGCGGCGTATCGCTGCACGTCGGCAAGAAACTGCATCAAGTCCACCGGCGAATCGAAGAAATGCGCCGCATGGTCGCGGTACAGCACCTGGCCGGCCCACAGGGGGTAGCGCGCCGGGTACATGCCGCACACGGGGCAGCGGGCATCGGCGGGAACGGGGCGCGGAGCATCGGCGGGCAAACCGCTGGCGGGGTCGTAGGCAGAAGGCGGTGAAATCACGCAGACTTCGGTCTCGATGTCAACGGCAGCGGCAGACCTTGGCCGCCAGCGCGGCCGGGTTGCCGCCGCCCCAAACCCCAGCAGCCCTGCCCCGCCAAGGCCGGCGCCGATCCACAGCCACTTGCGGCGGCGGATGGCCGTCTGCAAGGGCGTTTCGGGCGCGGGGGAGTTGCTCATGATGGGCGCTATCTCATTTGATATGGCTTGACTGGCGTTCCAAGCTGGCGCTGCCGCGCGGATCGGCCCTCTTCGGCTCGATGTCCGGCAAACGCAACAGTTCGCCACTGCGATCGATGCGCGCCGATCGGCCTGACTACCGGAATTGGCCAAGGCAAAGCCGACTGCCCCCTTTGCGCTCAACTGCAGCGCGCGCAGCCCAACCGGTTTTGCGGTTTGCCCTAGCCGGCCATGTTCGGCGCTCATGTCGAAAGTGACCTTAATCTACATCATGGTACGGGCCAGAAACAGGTGCCTACACTTGATTGCGGTCAACACCGGAATGGGCTTTGCCAAGCTGCAAGGTTGCAGTGTGCTGGCTCGCAAGGTTGTGATCTGTTTTTTAACAACAGGAGCCAGAAATGAAGATGAGAGGATTGAAGTCCGGTCTGCTGGTCGCGGCAGGTCTGGGACTGGTTGCGAGCGCCTGGGGTGCGGAATCCCTGCAGGACGTCATGAAGCGAAGAAACCTGTCGCAGCAGGACTTGCTGGCGGCATCCAAGACCTACGTGCCAACCGGTAAGCGAGACGAGTTCCTCGCCTTCAGCTCCGGCGGCCAATCCGGGCAGGTCATCGTCTACGGTATCCCCTCGATGCGCATCCTCAAATACATTGGGGTGTTCACGCCGGAACCCTGGCAGGGCTATGGTTTCGACGAGGAGTCGAAGGCGGTGCTGGCCGGCGGCAGGATCGATGGCCATGACATCACCTGGGGCGACACGCACCACCCGGCCATCTCCGAAACCGACGGCAAGTACGACGGCCAGTTCCTGTTCATCAACGACAAGGCCAATCCGCGTATCGCCGTGATTGATCTGCGCGACTTTGAAACCAAGCAGATCGTGGTCAACCCGGTCTTCAAGTCGGACCACGGCGGCGCTTTCGTCAGCCCGAACACGGACTACATCATTGAGGCGTCCCAGTACGCCGCTCCGCTCGAAAACAGGAAGTTCTATCCCCTGGAAGAGTTCAACGAGAAATACCGCGGCGGCGTCACCTACTGGAAGTTCGACCGCAAGGAAGGCCTGATCGACACCAAGCAATCCTTCTCGATCGAACTGCCGCCCTATAGCCAGGATCTGTCCGACTTCGGCAAGGGGCCGTCCGATGGCTGGTCGTTCACCAACTCGTTCTGCTCCGAGCGCTACGTCGGCGGCATCGAGAAAGGCCGTCCGCCCTACGAGGCCGGCTGCTCGGCCAAGGATACCGACTACCTGCACGTCATCAACTGGAAAAAGGCCGTCGAGCTGTTCAAGCAGGGTAAAACCAAGAAGATCAACGGTCACGATGTCATCATGATGGACACCGCCATCAAGGAAGGCATCCTGTTCCTGATTCCGGAAGCCAAGTCGCCGCACGGCGTTGACGTGACCCCGGACGGCAAATACATCGTCGTAGCCGGCAAGCTCGACACGCACGTGTCGGTCTTCTCGTTCGACAAGATCATGGCGGCCATCAAGGCCGGCAAGTTCGAGTCCAAGGATCCGTATGGCATCCCGGTCATCAGCATGCAGGAGACGCTGCACAACCAGGTGGAACTCGGCCTCGGCCCGTTGCACACGCAGTTCGACTCCAAGCCTTGCGTCGCTTACACGTCGCTCTATGTTGACAGCCAAGTCGCCAAGTGGAACTTCTGCGAAGGCAAAGTGCTCGACAAGATTTCCGTGCACTACAACATCGGCCACCTGATGACCATGGAAGGCGATTCGACGGATCCCAAGGGCCACTACCTCGTTGCCCTGAACAAGCTGGCCATCGACCGCTTCAACCCGGTTGGCCCGCTGCACCCGCAGAACCACCAGTTGATCGACATCAGCAACGACAAGATGACGCTGTTGTACGACATGCCGATACCGCTGGGCGAGCCGCACTATGCGGTGGCCATCGCGGCCGACAAGCTCAAGCCGGGCATCCGCTACGCGGTCGGCACCAACAGTCGCACCGACAAGCCATCGCCCTACGGCGTGCGCGCCGGCGAGGAAAAAACCACGCGCACGGGCAACACCGTCGAAGTGTGGGGCACCGCGATCCGCTCACACTACACGCCCGAGACCATCGAGGCTGAGGTCGGCGACGATGTCATCATCCACATGACCAACCTCGAACGGGCCGAGGACGAAACCCACGGCTTCACGGTAGGCACCTACAACGTCCACATGTCCCTCGAACCGGGCAAGACTTCCACGGTGAAGTTCAAGGCCGACAGGGAAGGCGTCTATCCGTACTACTGCACCGAGTTCTGCTCCGCGCTGCACCTTGAAATGCAAGGCTACCTGCTGGTCAAGCCGAAGGGCTGGAAACCGGAAGCCAACACCACCATGGCCAAGGCGGCCTACACCGAGGACGACTACAAGAAACAACTCAAGAAGATCGCCGACACGCAGGCCGTGATCGACTCCGTGGTGGCCTACATCACCAGCACCAACTACAAGGACTTCCCGGATGTGGTTGCCATGGTTGACGACGCCTTCGACCAAGCCGGCAAGATCCCTGACGTCAAGGCCAAGCACGAAGCTGCAGCGGCCAAGAAAGACTGGGAAAACGCCTGCCTCTGGGCCGAGCAGGTCTGGCAATACCAGGTCAAGACCGCCGACCTCGGCTTGCGCGCCAAGACTTATCTTGAGCAAAATGGCGCGAAGAAGATCAAGTAATCGCTACTGACACAATGGGCAGCCGCTTTGCGGCTGCCCATTGTGTGTTCTGAAAGGACAAAAAATGAAGTTACCGCTACTGCTGGCTGCAAGCTTGGCAACGGTGGTTGCCGCCAGTCCGGCTTTCGCCGCGGAGGATGGCGCCGCGCTCTTTCAAAGCAAGACCTGCTGGTCATGTCACGGCAAAGACGGCAAAACACCCCTTATGCCCAACTATCCGAAGATTGCCGGGCAAAATGTGAAATATATCGAAGAACAGATGCTCGACATCAAAAGCGGCGCGCGCGCCAATCGCGACAGCGCCGCCATGAAGGGCATCATGGTGATCGTCAACGAGAACGAGATCAAAGCTCTTGCGGACTACGTCTCCAAAATGAAACCCTGAACCATGTCAAGCAAATGGATTTGTTTTTTTGACGTGCATCGACACACCTCCGCGCATAGAATCCGGCTCAACCACCTGAAAAGGACAGAAAGACCATGAAAACGCTCGCAATCCTGACCGCCGCACTGCTTGGCAGTTCGCTGGCGCTGGCCCAGCCGGCTCCGAAGCAAGCCGGCATCGAATCGAAAGGCTATCAATGGAACGCCCAAGAGGGCGAAAAAATCGAGGCGCTGCACAAGAAAGGCGATGTCAAGAACGGCCAGGAAGCGTATGAGGTCTGTGGCGCCTGCCACCTGCCTTCCGGCGCCGGCCGCCCGGACGGCACCTTCCCGCAGCTCGCCGGCCAGCACTCGACCGTGCTTATCAAGCAAATGGCTGATATTCGCTCAGGTCTGCGCGACAACCCGACCATGTATCCGTTCGCCAAAACGCTGACCGACCCGCAGGAATTGGCCGATGTCGCGACCTATATCAACAGCCTGTGCATCCCCACCGACCACGGCAAATACGAGGGCCCCGACGCTTCCTTGCAAGTTGCCAAAGGGAAAGAGCTGTACGAAAAGGAATGCAAGACCTGCCATGGCGCCAACGGCCAGGGCGACAAGGAAAAGTTCTATCCGGTCATCGCCGGCCAGCACTATAAATACCTGCTGCGTCAAATGACGGAGATTCGCGATGGCAAACGCCGCAACGCCAATCCGGACATGGTGAAAATTATCAAGGCCTATGACGACACCCAGTTGGTTGCCATTTCCGCCTTCCAATCCAGCCTGTCGATGCCGGGCGCCATGTGCAAGGCCGGCGCCAAGAAATAATGACCGCACGGCGGCGGCATCCTGCCGCCGCCGCTCCCTAACGCAAGAGAGTGTTTCATGCTGGACAAGAAGAGTCGAAACGGCTTGGTCGGCGGCTTGACGCTGCTGGCTCTGCTGTTGATGGTCGCGGCCTATTTCATGCCGATCTGGTGGGTTTCCCTGACCGCGCCCAACTACCCCAAAGACGCCTTCCCGGACGGCATTCGCATTCATTTTCACTTCGACGGCGTTTACAACGGCTGCAAAACAGCCGCCACGGGCAGCCGCCTGGACAGCGAGGTTATCCAAAAAGACCTGGGAAGCAACGAAGGCGGAGAACGCGAAGAGCGCTACAACCCGATCACCGACGCCAAGAAAAGCATGAACGAGGGCGCGAAAGCGCTCGATTGTGTTCATGAGATGAACACCATCAATCACTACGTCGGCATGTATCCGATCGCCACCGGAGCGCCGGTCGAAAAGCCGCTGGCCAAGTTCTTCTTCGGCTTTTTCGGCGTCATGCTGCTGGCCTTTGCCGTCACGCAACGGAAATTGCGTCTGACCATTCTCGGCATCGGTTTTGCCGCCGTTGCCGCCTGGACGGTGGTTGACCAATATGCACTGGGCCATCTTGCCAGCAATGTCGCCGACTACATTCATGAAAGCGGCACCTACTTCAAAGAGGTCGAGCGGATTCAGGCCTGGGGCCACAACGTGGCGGTCATCAGCAACATCGTTATCGTTGGGTTGATTGCCGCGATGGTCATCGTTTTCCTCGGCGTCTGGAAAATTCAGCGCTTTCAACTGATCCTGGCGGCGGTACCGGCATTGTTGCCTCTGTTTTTCCTCGTCGAATACGCGGCATGGCTCTGGTTCTTTGGTCACACCCTCAATTCCTGGGGCGCTTTCACGGTCAAGCCTTTCATGCCAACCGTGTTCGGCGAAGGCAAGGTGGCTCAGTTCTCCACTTATTCCTATCCCCACTGGGGTTATGCCGTGCTCTTGCTGATTTTTGTCTGCCTGGCGATGGCGCTGTTGTTGCGGCGGCAACAGTTGCGTCAAGGGCCGGCAGACTGAAGACGGAGCCGCCATGCGGTCGCGCGCATTTTTGCTGCTGTCGCTTGTTTTGGCGCTGACGGTGATTGGCGGTCGCATCGGTTTTGGTCAGGTCATTGGCGCGTCGGAAAATGATCCGCCCCCCGCTGCCGCCAGCGGCATGGACGCGCCGCGCGTCGGCGTTGACAGGCCCAAGCCGGTCTATATGCTCAGCGAACGCAACCCGCGCATATACGGCTTGAAGCCGTTTCAGGAACTGGTTGACGCCGCTCCAGCCGGATCGGTGCTCAAGCCCGCGCCGGGTCAATATGCCGGGCCAGTGACCGTCACCAAACCACTGACCATCGATGGCGACGACGGCAAAGTGACGATCGATGCCGGCGACCGCGGCACCGTGTTTTCACTCGAAACCAGCGGCGCAACCCTGCGCGGCCTGCGTCTGACTGGCTCGGGCGCTTCGCACGACACCGACGACTCGTGCCTGGACGTGCGCGGCGACCGCAATACCATCGAAAAACTCACCATCGACAACTGCTTGTTCGGCATCGACCTCAAGCAGTCCAATGACAATATCGTGCGCAACAACACCGTGCGCTCGAAGCCGTTTTCGCTTGGAATGCGCGGCGATGGCATTCGCCTGTGGTACAGCCAGCGCAATTTGATCGAGGCCAATCAGGTCATCGATTCGCGCGACATGGTGGCCTGGTATTCGCATGGCAACACGTTCAGGAACAACATCGGCAGGGGCAGCCGCTATTCGCTGCACTTCATGTTCGCCAACGACAACGTCGTCGAAGGCAACCATTTTCAGGACAACAGCGTCGGCGTGTACCTCATGTACACGGAACGCGGCGCCATCCGCAACAATGTCATTTCGCACGCCACCGGCGCGGCGGGAATGGCGATCGGGTTCAAGGAATCGTCCGGCACGGTTGTCGAAGGCAACACGATCATGTACTGCGCCATCGGCATCGGCTCCGACATGTCGCCTTTCCAGCCGGGCACCAAGGTCATCATCCGCAACAACCGCTTTGCCTTCAACGGCATCGGCATCCTGTTCAACAGCGAACTGGGCGGCAATGAAATGACGGGCAACGACTTCGAGGGCAACCTCACCCACGTGGCCTACGGCGCTGGCCGGGCGCTGGCCGCCGAACGCAACTTCTGGCACGGCAACTACTGGGACGACTACCAGGGTTTCGACCGCAATGGCGACGGCGTCGGCGATACGCC
The DNA here is from genome assembly GCA_009778355.1 of Desulfovibrionaceae bacterium. Taxonomy (GTDB): domain Bacteria; phylum Pseudomonadota; class Gammaproteobacteria; order Burkholderiales; family Burkholderiaceae_C; genus Ottowia. The sequence goes on from WRJY01000326.1 coordinate 7,014, forward strand.
CTACGAGCTGTTCGCCTTTGCCGACAGCATCTGGATGGAAATACCGGATGCGCGTTTTTTCAAATCGTCCCCGGCCATGGAGTTGCTTGATTTCCTGGAGCGGCTCGCTCCATTTTCGACGCCCAATCGACTCCTCAAGGACGATGCGCCGCGCTTTCAACCGGCATTGGGAGGGGGCGCGTGACCGAGGCTTCTGCTCCAGTCCCGGCAGCGCGGCGGCCACATGCCCGCCGGCGTATGCTGCGCACCATTTTGCTGGCCGGCGGCGTGCTGGGCGCTGCCCTGTCCGGTTATCTGCCGCTCATTTACGCCGCCAAAAAACGCCTGCGCCCGCCTGGCGCTCTGGACGAAAAGGACTTTCTGGCCTCCTGCATCAAATGCGGGCAATGCGTGCAGGTCTGTCCGGTGCAAGCCATCAAGCTCGCCGATCTGGTCGATGGCTTCGGCGTCGGCACGCCGCACATCGAAGCGCGCACGCAGGCGTGCGATTTCTCCTGCGACGCCGTGCAATGCATTCTGGCCTGCCCTACCGGCGCGCTGACCTATGAAAAACCAAGGTTTCTGTCGATCCGGCCAGGCGCGCCGCTGGCGCAAAAACCCACATTGCTGGCCAAGGAACACGATCCCGAGCCGACCCTGAACCTCAAGGAACGCATCGGTGTTGCCCGGCTGACGCGCCCCGAGCTTTGTCTGGCGCGGCAGGGCAAGGGCTTCAAGGGGCAGGCGCGCGGGGCGCAATTCCAGGGCAAGATGCGCTACACCAGCATTGACCGCTGGAAGCCGGTCAAGGTGGCGAGCCATCCCTACGACGTGGAGTTGTGCGACCTCTGCGTTCAGGCTTGCCCGATCAAGGGCGCGATTTCGATCGAAACCATCACTGCCGCCGATGGCAGCCAGTCCTCGACGCCGGTGGTGCACGAGCCCTGCGTCGGCTGCGGCGCTTGCGAAATGATCTGCCCGACCGAGCCGTCCAGCATCGAGGTCATACCCGAAGAAGGATGGCACGCATGAGCAACCCCCTTCTGAGACGGCGCTTCCGTGAACAGATTCTGGTCATGTTCGGTCGCGAGCCGGGCAAGCCGCAGCAGATCAGCGCGCGCGCCATTCAGATCCACGAACTGAAGCGAACCACCAACAAGGCCGCGCTGCAAGAGTCCATCCGGGAGAAACGCCAGCACCCGGCGTCGGATTCCCACAAGTGGCGCAATCGCCGCTGGGTCACGCTGCTGCTGGTCAATCTGCTGTTCGTCGTTTCCTACCATTTCGACATTCAGATGCTGGAAGGCGCGCTGACCGCCTCCCGTTTCATGGGCTTTCACCTCATCGACCTGAACTCGGCGTTGCAGGTGATGCTGGCCCACAAGCACGTCATCGACAACCTGCTGATCGGCACCGGCACCGTGCTGGTGCTGTGGGCGCTGCTGGGCGGGCGCACTTTCTGCTCCTGGGTCTGCCCCTATCACCTGCTGTCGGAGCTGGCCGAAAAAATCCACCTGCGGCTGGCCAAGATGCGCCTGGTGATCGACCAGCCCATCGACCGCCGGCTGCGCAGCTTCTTCTGGCTGCTGTTCGTCGTGCTGGCGCTGGCCACCGGCTACACGGTCTATGAGGCCATCTCGCCGACCGGCATCGTTTCGCGCGCGCTCATCTACGGCGTCAGCCTGGCCATGCTCTGGGTGCTGGCGCTGCTGGTGTTTGAAATCTTTTTTTCGCGCCGCGCCTGGTGCCGCTACGTCTGCCCGATCGGGCTGACCTACGGCGTGGTGGGCATCATCTCGCCGGTGCGCGTCAAATACACGCTCGAAAGCTGCCACCACGAAGGCGACTGCCGCAAGGTCTGCCTGGTGCCACACGTGCTGGACACCGTCATCAAGGGCCGCGCGGTGGACGCCGAGGTGCCCATCGGGCCGGACTGCACGCGCTGCGGCCTGTGCGTCGATGCCTGCCCGACCGGCGCGCTGAAGTTCGACATCAAGGGTTTGGGAAAACTGCTTTAATCTGGCAAATCAGTTTTCGCGGCCTGAAAATTCACCTCCATGATCCGATTCAGCCATGTTGCCAAAACTTTTCGCCGTGCCCGGGTGCTTGACGACATCAACCTGGAGATCGGCCTGGGCGAGCGAATCGCCCTGATCGGCTCCAACGGCGCCGGCAAAACGACCCTGATTCGCTGCCTGCTCGGCGAGTACACCCACGAAGGGCAGGTCGCCATCGACGGGCGCCAGCCGCGCCGCGAGCGCGCGCAGGTGCTCAAGGAGATCGGTTTCGTGCCGCAATTGCCGCCGCCGCTGAAGATGCCGGTCGGACAACTGATCGCCTTCGCCTCCAAATTGTGCGACACCGATCCGCAACGCATTTTTGATTTGGCGGGCCGGCTCGGCCTCGACACGGCGCCCATTCTGGAGCGGCAGTTCGTGCGCCTCTCGGGCGGCATGAAGCAGAAGGTGCTGATCGCCGTTGCACTGGGCCGCGACGCCCGCGTCCTGGTGATGGATGAACCGGCCGCCAACCTCGATCCGGAAGCGCGCAAGATCTTCTTCGAGATTCTGGCCGAACGCGCCGCGCAGGCCACCATGCTGATTTCCAGCCACCGCCTCAACGAGGTATCGGCGCTGGTCAACCGCGTGATAGAGCTGGACATGGGCAAGGTGGTGCTCGACGACAAGGTGGCCGACGACGTTTCGCTCGCCAGCCTGCTGGACTGCCGCATCCTCGTCAAGCGCCCCGACCCGGCCCTGGCCAAGGCCCTGCTGACCTGGCAATTCGCCGACCTGGGCGACGGGCTGCAATGGCAGGGGCAGGTAGCCGGCCCCGACCGGCTGCGTTTTCTGGGCATGACCTCGCGCTACGTGGGCCTGATCAGCGACCTCCGGATGACGGAGACCATGCAGTGACGCCCCGCCGCCGTTTTCTGCTCGCCGGTTTTGCGCTCTCGCCGCTGGCCGCCGCCGCGCTGTCTGCCTGCGCCCGCCCGGAGAGCTGGCCCGAGGGTATGCGCCCGATCAAGTGGGACCGCGACCCCTGCGCCCAGTGCGGCATGGTGATTTCCGACCGGCGCTTCGCTGCCGAACTGTGCGGCAGCGCCAACAACGCCGTTTTCAAGTTCGACGACATCGGTTGCGCCGTCTTCTGGCTGCGCGACAAGGCCGGTGACTACCCCTGGAGCGCCGACCCCGCCACCCGCCTCTGGGTGGCCGATATGGCCAGCCAGGACGGCGGCGTCATCTGGCTGGATGCGCGCGCCGCCCGCTACGCGCCGGGTAAAACATCGCCCATGGGCTACAACTTCGGCGCCAGCGCCGAGGCTCAGGCCGGCGCGGTCGATTTCCAGACCATGCGCCAGCATGTCCTGGCCGGAGAAAAGTGAGCCTGCCCATGTCTCAACTGTGGTTGACCGCCAAGCTCGATGTCATCGAATCCCTGCGCTCGCGCTGGTTTCTGGTCTACACGCTGGTCTTCGGCGGCATCGTCGCCCTGCTGTTCCTGTTCGGCCTGACCGAATCGCGGGTGCTCGGCTTCATCGGCCTGTCGCGCCTGCTGGTGACCTACATCCAGCTCACCATGGCCATCCTGCCGATCTTCGTGCTCATCACCACCGTCCGCTCGGTAGCCGGCGACCGTGAAGCCGGCGTGTACGAATACCTGCTGTCGCTGCCCGTATCGCTGCGTGCCTGGTTCTGGGGCAAGATTCTGGGCCGCTATCTGGTCATCTTTCTGCCGGTTTTCGCGGCCATGGTCATCGCGGTGCTGATCGCCGTGGTGCGCGACATCGAAGTGCCCTGGGGCATCTTCGGCTACTACACGGCGTTGCTGGCGGCCATGTGCGCGTGCTTTCTCGGCATCGGTATGCTGGTGTCGGCCCTGGCCCGCAGCACCGACATGGCACAAGGCGCGGCCTTCCTGATCTGGCTGACGCTGCTGCTGTTTCTCGACCTCATCCTGCTGGGCGTCATGATCCAGGCAAAAATCAGCCCCGAAACCGCCGTCCTGATCGCGCTGGCCAACCCGCTCCAGGTCTTTCGGACCGCGGCGCTGTCGCTGTTCGACCCGCAACTGATCGTGCTGGGACCCTCGGCCTTCGTCATTCTCGACGTCTTCGGCGCCACCGGCTACCAGATCTTCGCCCCGCTGTATCCCCTGCTGCTCGGAGTCGTCTGCGCCACCCTGGGGTACCTGGCCTTTCGTCGAGGAGACCTGCCATGATGATGAACCTGCGCGCTTTCCTGATCGCGCTTTTCCTGTTGCCAAGCTGCGCCTTTGCGCAGCAGCAACCCGGCCCTGAAATCCTGTTTGGCGCGCCGCTGGCCGACCTGGCCGGCCAGCCGGCGGCGCTGGCCCGTTTCCGCGGCCAGCCGCTCATCATCAACTTCTGGGCGCGCTGGTGCGGCCCCTGCCAGACTGAAATTCCCGACATCGTCGCCGAATACGCCCGCGCCCAGAGCGCCGGCGTGCAAGTGGTGGGCATTGCGCTCGACGACAAGCCCGATGCCGTGCGCGACTTCGCCAAAGCCTACGACATCGGCTACCCGGTGTTGCTGCTCAAGGACAACGGGCCCGACCTGCTCAAGCAGCTTGGCAACCCCAAGGCCGGTCTGCCCTACACGCTGCTCGTCAACCGCAAAGGCGAAATCGTCGAACGCAAGCTCGGCGCCATGTCGCGCGCCGACGTGGTCTCGGCTGTCGATGCCGTCAGCAAATAGCGCACGCGCGGCAAGTTGCCAATGAGTGCCAGATGAACAAGTCTGCCTGAAAACAGCGGATGCGGCATGAAAACCAACCCATCGTGCAGCGCCTTCATATGTCTTTTTACCATTTCTGGTTCAAGAATTCGCGCCCGCACTCACTTCCTCAAAGCGTGCTGCCGGCGCTTCTGGCGGTCTGTCTTGCCGCCCGCCAAACCGGCTTCTCCCTTCCCCTGGCCTTCCTCGCGGTCATGGGAGTGATCGTCGGGCATATGTCCGCCAATTTGTTCGACGATTATTTCGACTACAAGGCGCATCACGCCAACTATCGCAATGTTCTGAATCGCGAGGGTTTTCGCGCCCGCATCGGCAAATGTGTATACATCACCTCCGGGCAGGCCACGGTCAAGCAACTGCTCGGCGTTTCACTTGTGCTCATGATGGTTGCCATCATGATTGGATCGGTCATTTTTTACTTCCGGGGCACAGTCATTCTCACTGTCACGGCCATCGCGGCGGCGCTGATCATTTTCTATTCTGGCCCGCCCTTGCGACTGAGCTATCACGGACTTGGCGAACTGGTGATCGGCATCATTTTCGGCCCCCTGAACATGATCGGCACCCATTACGCAGCCTGCGGCGCCATCGATCCCACGCTCATTTTCATCTCCATTCCGGTCGGCCTGCTGGTGATGAACATCATTTACGTACACTCCATGCTCGATGTGGTCACGGACAGAAAAACGGGCAAGCATACGCTGGCCGTGTTCCTGCGCCGTCCTCCTCTCATGCTGACCGTCCTCTTTTTCATTCTTTTTCTGCCGTTTCTCATCATCGGTTACGGCATCTGGCGCGGCGACCTGCCGGTTTCCTATGCCGCCTTGATGCTCGTCTTGCCCATGGCGGCAGGGCTTTTCTACATGATGACGGTTTTTTACAAGAATCCAGATCATAAATTTGAACCCAAGCTCTGGATGGGCTCCATGCGCCGATGGCAGCAGGTCGAATCCATTGGCATCGGCTGGTTCATGATACGCTGGTTCCTGGCAAGAAACCTGCTCGTTTCGGCCTGCCTGATCTGCATGATTTTGAGTTTCATCGGATGAATGCGCGCTCATGAAACCATTTCTTTACCTGCCGTTATGGTTTTTCAAGGCGCGTTTGCTGGGCAAAAAAATCCCTCTGCAATCAGTTATTTTCATCAGCGACAAATGCAATTTGAAATGCAAACATTGCACGATTTATGCAAAGGGAACCCCCACGGTAAAAACATTCGCCGAAATCGAGTCCGACCTCGAATACTGCCATCGGCAGGGTTCGCGCTTCGTCGATCTGGAAGGCGGCGAGCCAACGCTGTGGCGCGATGGCAGCCATGACCTGAACAGCATCATCCATCTGGCAAAAAAAATCGGTTTTTACTCGGTAACGGTCACCACCAACGCCGCCCGTCCGTTTGCGGGACTCGCAGCGGACTCCATCTGGGTGAGCATGGACGGCGTTGGCGCCGCCCACGACGCCATCCGGGGCGAAGGCATGTTTGAGCGGCTGGTGCGCAATATCGAAGGCTGCGGCCACCCCCGCCTCAGCGTCAACATGGTGGTCAATGCCCTGAACCATGCTTCAGTGGATGAAGCCATTGAGTTTGCAAAGAATCATCCGAATATCGAATCCATCGCCATCAACCTGCACACGCCATTTCCCGGCACGGAGGCGCTCGAACTGGACGAGGCCACCCGCCGCCAGGTGCTCGACAAAGTCATCGCCTACAAGAAAAAGGGCTATCCGGTCATGAATTCAGTGGCGGGGCTGAAACTCATGCAGAAGCGGGACTTCAAGAAATATTGCTGGATGGCCAATTTCGTCATGGTTGACGGCCAACGGCTTGCGGAATGCCAGGGCAAGGAAGCCGGCCTGTGCGAGCGTTGCGGCTTTTGCATGGCGGGCGAAATGGCCAGCGTGATGGAGATGAAACTGGAAACGCTGGCTGCGGGACTCAAGCTGCGGGTCACGGGGTGACGAGCCCGCACGCCATGCCGCGCTACAGCACCCGGTGCGACAGCGCCGGCAATTGCTGACGGCGCGCGGCCAGGGCGGCGGGGTCGAGGTCGGCCAAGACCACGCCGGGGCCTTCGGGGCGCTGGGCCAGTATTTGGCCCCAGGCGTCGATGACCATCGACTGGCCCCAGGTACGGCGACCGTTTTCGTGCTGGCCGCCTTGGGCGGCGGCGATGACGCAGGACAGGTTTTCGATGGCGCGGGCGCGCAGCAGCACCTCCCAATGCGCCTGGCCGGTAACGTGGGTGAAAGCGCTGGGCACGAGCAGCAAATCCGCGCCTTGGGCGGCATAGGCGCGGTACAGCTCGGGAAAACGCAGGTCGTAGCACACGCTCATGCCGACGCGCCAGCGGTGGCCGTCGCGCGAGGGCAGATCGAACAGCACCGGCTGGCTGCCGGGCGCCAGCACGGCGGCTTCGTCGTACACGCGGCTGCCATCGTCGAACTTGAACAGGTGAATCTTGTCGTACACCGCCACGCGCTCGCCCGTGGGGACGAAGGCCAGCGAGGCGTTGCGGCAGCGTTCTGACTGGGCCGCGCCTTGCAGCGCCAGCGGCAGGGTGCCGCCGACGATCCACAGCCCGAATTCGCGCGCGCTGGCGGCCAGCCAGTCCTGCACCGGGCCGTGGCCCAGCGGCTCGGCCAGCGCCAATTTGTCGGCGTCGCGCTGGCCCATGAGGCAGAAGTATTCGGGCAGCACGGCCAGTTCGGCCCCGGCCTGGGCGGCCTCGGCCAGCAGCGCGTGGGCGGCGCGCAGATTGTGCTCGACGCGCGGGCACGCAACCATCTGGATGGCGGCGACTTTCATTTTTCCTCCTTGGCGGCGGCGTCCGCGGCCTCGTTACCGGGCTCTTGCGCCGCCTTGCCCGCGGAACGATCGACCTGCGTGACCTGCGGGTCGTCCCAGCGGCCGCTGATGTGAAATTCGCGCGTGGCGGCCTTGATGAGCGGGCGCTTGAGCACCAGTTGGGCCACGAAGGCGCCGATGCCGACCGCCGGGTTGATGACGGCAGCGGCCAACGCGGCGGTGCTGGCGTCGATTTCGGGCACCACCAGCACGCGCAAGTCCTGCGTCTCCTGGTCGATGTCGGCGCTGCCTTCCATCAGCACGGCGGCGTTGACGCCCTTCATCTGCAAATTGCGGGTGGCGGCCACGCCGCTTTTCACAGCGACGTCGCCGCGCACGAAGTCGAACGCGAAACCAGCCGAGAACACGTCGCGGAAATCCAGCGTCAGACGGCGCGGCAGCGCCTGCATACTGAGCACGCCCAGCAGTTTGGCAACACCGGGGTCGGCCTTGAGAAATTGGCCCGCGCCCACGTCCAGGTGCAACTGGCCGCTCATGCTGGGGTAGTGCGGCGACAGGGGCGAGCCGGCCCAGCCGATGCTGCCCTCCAAAAGCCCCTTGCCGTGCGCCAGCGTGCCGGGCATACCCAGCCGCGCGAGCAGCGCGCCGCCATCGTGAATGTCGAGTTTGAAGTCCAGTTCCGTGCGGCGCGCATGGCCCGGCGGACGCGAATCGGGCGGCAGCGCCCGCGCGCGCGCCGCCCACAGACCGCTGGCGCTGAGGCTGGCTTCGGGTGTATCCAACAACAGGCGCGTCAGTTGCCATTCCTGCACATCAACGGTAGGGCTGATGTTGCCCCCACGCTCCCCCGCTTCGCGTGGTGCGCTGCCCCCCGAGGGGGCCGCCCCGCCTTGGGACGGCCCGGCGGTGGGGCCAATGCCCCCTCGCTCCCCCGCTTCGCGTGGTGCGCTGTCCCCCGAGGGGGCCGCCCCGCCTTGGGCCAGCCCAGCGGCGGGGCCTCGCACAAGAGCCACGTCGTGGTTGACGGCCTCCACCTCCAGCCGGCCCAGTTTCTTGCCGCGCAGTTCGAATTCGTCGGCCACGATGTCGAGCGCCGGAATGTGTACTGGCGGGTCGGCAAGCTCGGCGGCCTGCTCGTCGTCCGCCGAGCTGACGGGAATGGACAGGCGCTTGAGCCGCGCATGTACCGCGCCGGCGCGGCCATCGGCGCCTTCGCTGTACTCGACGCGGCCAGCCAGTTCGCGCGCCTGCACGTCGGCGCGCCAGGTGGCGCCGTCACGCGTGCCGCTGCTGGCCACGTCGTGCAGCGCGCGCTCGTCCACCAGCAACTGGCCCACGTGCACCGACCAAGCGCTGGGCAGGTAGCCGCGGCTGTCCGCCGGCATGTCGCCGGCCAGCAGGACGCCGGCCTGGTGGGCCCAGGCATCGACAGACAGGCGAGGCAGTTGCAGGCGCGCCAGCACGCCGGAGGCCGGCAGCGCCAGGTTGGGCATGGCCTGCGGTCCGATGCCGATGACCCCGCGCAGCACCCGCGCCGAGGCAGCAGACGTGTCCAGCTCGTATTCCAGCGCCAATTGGTCGGCCACCGTCAGGCGCACACGCTCGCGGGCGGCGGATACGGCGCTCGCGGCCTGCGGACGCGATTCGTAGCGCAGCGGCCAGGCGGCATCGGCGCTCTTGGCCAGCGGCGCCGGCAGATCGAACGCCATGCCGCGCAGATCGCTCGTCACCGTTACCTCGGGCGCGCCGGCATGAAAGCCGATGCTCGCCTCGTAGGCGGCGCTGCCGCTGGCCGCGCCCGCCAGGTCCGACAGCACGGCCCATTCGCGCATCTGGCGCAGCCCGTCGGCGCTGGCCGCCCCGCTGACGCGCAGCAACACCGGCGCGAGACCGTCCGCCCCCGCCGGCTGCATGCCGCCGTTGATGAGCGCATCGCCTCCCAGTGTGCGCGCGCGCACGTCCTGTACCGCGAAGCCGGTATCGGAAAAGCCAACCGTCCCCCGCGCCTGCGCCAGCGGCGGCGATTCGGGCGAGATGCGCAAATTGTTGCCCTGCAAGCCGACGCTGCCCTCGACCTTCGCATCGTGAATCTGCATCACCGGCAAGTCCAGCTTGAGTTTCAGCGCCGCGTCGCCGCTGGCGCTGGCGCGGTCGAGCGCGTGCTGCGTGAACTGCGCCACCGGCGACTGCCGCACGATGCCGAGCGCCGCCGCCAGCGCGCCGCGCCCATCGGCGTCCACCGTTACGCGGGTATGGGCCAGGTCGGCGATGTCCGCCTGCACGCGCGGAAACTGCCAGCCCGGATACCCCTGCACGCGCGCGCTGGCGTTGCGCACCCGCATACTGCCGCCCTCGAAGACCAACTCGCCCGCCAAATCTTCCAGCGCCGGCCAAGGCGTCTGGCCCTCGGGCTGGATCGAGCGGGGCACGTAGGCCATGGTCACGCCCCGCACCTGCCCGGCAAAGCGAAATTCACCCCCGGAAGGATCGATGCCCCCACGCTCCCCCGCTTCGCGTGGTGCGCTGCCCCCCGAGGGGGCTACCCCGCCTTGGGGCGGCCCGGCGGCGGGGTGTTTATCGAAGGGAATGTCCAGCAGGTTGCCCTTGATCCGTACCGCCACGTCGCGCGCTTCGCCTTTCTGGATTGCATCGCGCACGTAGCGCCGCGCCGGGGCGCCGACGGCCAGCGGCAGGTAACGGTAAACGCGCGCGCCGTCGGCGCGGCTGAAGCTGCCCTCCAGGTCCAGCACGCCGGGAAAGCGCGACTCATCGGGCTGCTTGACATCGGCAGTGTGCCAGCGCGCCTTGAAGCTGCCGGTGGCGTCCTGGTTGCGCAGCTTCAACTCCTCCACCTCCACCTCGATGCGCTCGCCTTGCACGCGCCAGCGGGTCTGCATCGACAGTTCGGCCAGTGGAATGCGCGGCTCCTCGAACACGCCCGGAAATTCCAGCGCGCCGCCCTCGATGCCCAGTGTGGCGTGGCCGCCCGCGCCGGTGGCTTCCAGTTCGAGCGCCGCGCCCTCGATGCCGGGCACGCCCTGGGCCGGCTTGCCGTCGGCGCGCGGCGGGGCCGCGCTGGCGCCGACCGCGAGCGCGCTCAGGCGGGTTTTCAGGGACCAGCCGCGCGGCGCCTCCAGCGGCCCGTCCCAGCGCGCGGTGATGTTATCGACCAGGCCGCGCAGGGGGTGCGCTTGCAGCCGCTCATGCGCTGCCGGCGGCAACGGCAGACGGCTGGCGATCTTGACCAGCGCGGCCAAATCCAGCGTGTCGCCGCGCAGTTCGCCGCCGGCAGCCTGGCCGCCCTGGCCATCGCTGTAGCGGAAAGCGAAGTTGCCGCCCGGCCAGACCAGGCCATCGGCATCGACGAAGCGCAGGCCGCGGGTGTCGAAATCGATCGCGCCGGCCCGGTTGCGCCAGCCCAGCCGCCCGCTGACGCTGCCAAACGCCAGCGGCTCCAGCCCGGAGCCGAAGCGCGCCGACACCGCGCCCAGCGCCAGGTCGGCAGTAACGCTGACCACCGCGCCCCGGCGCACGTTCACCCAGGCGCGCAGCGCGCCCTGCCCTTGGCGCAGGTCCACGCCCCACTCGGCCTTCAGGTCGGCGTACTGGCGCAGCCGCGACACGTCCACGTGCGGCAGGTCGGCGTAGATCTGACCGCTCCAGCCGCGCCACTGGCCGGCACGCAGCGACAGCACCGGCTGGCGGAACTGCCCGATCAGGGTCAGGCGCTGGCCCCAGCCGTCCTGCGGCGTGGCATCCAGCCGGATCTGGTGGCGCCGGTGGCCGCCGCGTACCACCAGTTGCACGTCGTTCAGGGCCACCGGCGGCGCGGCGCGCTGCTCGTCGATCCAGGTGACGCTGCCGCCGCGCACCACGAATTCGCGCTGCGAGAAGAACCAGTCGGCGGCCCGGGTGTCGTCCGTGGCGCCGCTCGGCAGTTCGATTCCGCCCACCAGCAGCCGCCCCTGTGCGGTGCGGCGCACTTCCAGCTCGGGCTGCTCGATCACCAGTTGCTCCAGTCCGCCGGTGGACAGCGACAGCACCGAAAACGCCGCCAGCACGCGCGGCACGCGCAGGCCCGCATGGCCCGAAGGGTCGTTCACCCGCACGTCGAGCAAGGCCACCGTGGGCACCAGCGCATTGGATTCGGCCCGGATCGCGCCGATGGTCACCGGCGCGGCAATGGCCTCGGAGGCCTTGTTTTGCAGCCACGGACGCCATTCGTCGATCCGGGGCACAATGACCCAATGCAAAGCCGCCCACGCAAGCGTCAGCAGCAGCAGCGCGGCCGCCACGGCGCGCACGGTCCAGCGCATGACGATGGCGGCAAGGCGAATGGAAAACTCAAGCAACGGCGTTCCGATTGAGACTCGAACAGGCCAGCCAAGCCGTCCGCCTCGCGCGTGCGAGGCGGACGGTTTGAAAGCAGTGGTGGAAATTATGACCCTCGACGACACCGAAGGTTCTTTGCCCAACCGTGAAATTGTGCCGGTTCCGTTCGCGGGAATGCCAGGCAGCGCGGCGTATTCGCGCCTGGTGCAGCGGCTGCGCCGCCGCTACGCCGGCGAATCCGGCCTGCTGCCGCCGGGCGCGCTCACGCGCGAGGCCATGACAGGCTGCCTGGCGGCGCTGGCCGGGCGCGGCCACGACATCGGCGCGCGCCTGCGCATCCTGCGCCAATTGGTGATGGAACGCCTGGTGATGCTGGACTGCGAGCAAGGCGCGCCGCTGGAGACCATCACCGGCGCCGTCACCGTGCTGGCCGAACTGGCGCTCGAACTGGCCTGCGAAGAGGCCTTCGCCCAGCTCGACGAGCGCCACGGCCCGCCCGTCACGGCGGCGGG
>WRJY01000327.1 GCA_009778355.1 Desulfovibrionaceae bacterium
CATCCTCGCCAAGGTCATGCGGGCCAAGACCGCTCAGGCTGCAAATGCTTGATAAGTACACAACAGAGTGGCGCACTACACTAGTGTCACTCCCACTCAATGGTCAACGGGGACTGAAAGTCTTTATCCACGCGGGTTTCCAGAGGGTAGCGCTACCGTCGAACCGCCAACGATACCGACAGGCCCAGCCAAACGCCATCAAAAGCGCACTGAGAGATTGCGGGCACCTCAACGATGATTGTGCCCGATCGTCTTCAGCGCCGCCATCGCCGTTGTGCCAGTGATGCGCCCTCGCTTTACACCATCGTCCAGCGCTGCCGCAACATCCCCAGAACTCCATCCCCGCAGCCCAACCTTGGGCTGTGGCCGGGCCTTGGGTGCCGCAGCCGGGCGCAGCAGAGAGGGCACGAGCGTCGTTTTCCGACGGCCCTGCACCGCTGCCTTGGCGATCACCAGCCGTGTCGGCTTCGCTGGCTTCTGGCCGTGGGCAATATGGTCAAGCATCCTGCACAAAACGCCATCGGTTCGGTGCTGCGTACCCCATTCCTTGTCGAGCCGCACGGCCTCATCGAAGGCTTGCCCAAATGTTCGGCGTGTCATGGTCACGGCTCCAAGCCAAGCGCTCGCAAGCCAGCCAGGGCACTGGTGCCAGACAAGCGACCAGACGCAACGGCGTCGTTGACGGCAGCTTTTAGCAGCAGGCCCAGCGCCTGCTTTGGCACGGCCGGCTTCTGTGTGACGTCCGCCTTCACCAGCAGCCGCTGGCGTGGTGCCGCATCTTCGTTCAACGCCTTCAACAGATCATCAAAAGTCTTGGTTGCCATCATGGTCCTCCAAAGAAAAGGCCAGCGCCTTGCAGCGCTGGCAAAGCCACCTGGGTCATGGGTGGCAGGTCTATCCATTCAAGCCGCCGCATCGCCGTCCTCACGGCGCAACGTCACAGCAGCCACCATCACGGCCAGCGCCGCAGCAGCCGTCAGCTTATTGCTGGCGGCCCGTTTGACCATTTCAATTTCATCCGCCGTAGCGCCCAAGTTCATCAGCGTCTGCTCAACGGTCAGGCGCGCACGCTGGTCATCAGTTGGGCGGCCCTTCGGGTTGCCACTGGTGCCAGGTGCAAAGCGGCCTCTTGGGGTGCGGTTGGCGGTGTTCATACCCAAATCCCGTTCGCCACATCGCGCAGCTTCTGCGACGGGGTGAAGAAGCTCGCCAAGCCCATGAAACCAGCCCGACGCACGCTGCTACCAAGTTCGTGCATACCGGCGACCAGCGCGGCTTCAATCGCACGCACACGGTCAGCTTGGCTATGCAGCGCGCCCTCTACCTGCGCGACCCTTAGCTTTTGTTCAGCAGCGTCCAGCCGTTGCCGCAAGGCAGTCATGGGCTGTACCAGGGCTTGCAGGCGTTGCTCCGCATCCTTCACCATGCCTTCAATATCGGTAGCGTCTGACTCAAATAGGTGCAACGCGGCAGCATCACCGGCATCCTCATGCCCTGCCCGTCGGCGCGAGCGGATCGCGTCGGCTGCATCCCGCTTCACATTGGCGCGGGCGGTGAGCGCGGCAATCTCGTCCCGGAGTTGCTGGCGTTCCGGCTCACCGCGCTCAACTTTCAACTTGATGCGTGCGACTTCAGCCGCAGCTTCGACCACGACGCGATGTTCTCGTGGAGCAGGCGGAGCAACATCATCGAGAAGCTGTACGCGCTCCACCGTATTGGCGACCGCCTTCTGAGCCTGATCCACCGCGTTGGCTTCGACCTTGGCAGTCTCGGCGGCTTCACGTTCATCGGCGGCAGCAAGGCGTTCACGCTCGGCAGCTTCGTGGGCTTCCTTGTACCTTTCAAGCGCTGCACGCGCTTGATTCAGCGCATCGCGCGCTTCGGTCGTGTCCGTGCCTTCGGTTAGCGCATCGACGAGGCGATCGCTGGCGGCCTGCACGGCAGATTGAAGGTCAGTGAATGTTGCGGTTTCCATGCCCGCATGATCGCGTCACGACCCCTGTTCTGCACCAAGAAGCAGGATGAAGGGCGATGAGCCGTTCTTGCCCGTGCGTCTATAGCCGCGCACATCCCAGCAGTTCAGGATGCTGGCATCTCCAACGCTTCAGCAATCCGCAGCGCGGCAGCAATGGGCGCTATGCGGGATGCTCACACGTTGGGAGGCAGCGGCACTGTAGTGATTGCGTTCCATGCCGTCTTGGAGCGCCACCCAATGCGCTACTTCCTTCGCCGTAGGTACTCTTTCTCCGTCTCCCGCACCAAGTCCGCAGCGGAGACACCCAGCGCCTGACCGATGCCTATCAACGTGGTGATGGTCGGCTGCCTGATGCCGCGTTCAAGACGTGAGATGAACGTTCGGTCAACGTCTGCTTGGAAGGCGAGTTCCTCTTGGGAGATGCTTCGAGCCGACCTATGCCGTTGTAAAACGGCCCCAAAGACTTGTCCGATGTTCGGAATTTCTGCTCCAGCCATAGGCCGTGAGCATGTTTTTGATGTAGCCTATAGTCCACGGCCTATGGGCACGGTGCCTATAGGCGTCATATGAAGTTCCGTGTGTTGCTGTTGGTGTTGTTAGCGCTGTTCGCAGCCGTCGCTGAGACTCGTCTTCCGAGGAGCCTCAGCGAAGTGCGCGCGTTCCGCCGTGGACACCGTTGCCCCTCAACTGGCAAGCGTTCCGGCGCTTGTCCCGGGTATCAGGTCGATCACGTCGTGCCGCTGTGCGCTGGCGGCGCTGACCATCCTGGCGACATGCAATGGCCTTCTGTGGACGCGCACCACGCCAAGACTCGCGTGGACGTCTGTGCGTGCCGGTATGAAAGCCACTCCACCGTACTTTGGTTTTTGCAGCCGCCATTAAACGCTGCGCATCTTTGACCTACCACCGTCATGGCGAAATCGTTCTTCAAATCAGAGTTTTTCATATCGACAGCCGTTGCCCTTGCCATCGCGGGCGGCGGTGCTGCGGTGGTTGTTGTTCCGATGCTGATGGCACCATCGCGCGTTGCGACCATTGCGCCAGCACAGCAACAAGCTGCGGCGTCTGCGCAGCAAGAAATGAGAGAAGCAACACCAAGCGAGATCGAAAGTACCCGCAAGATATGCCAAAGCATACAGTTGGAAAATTGCGAAGCAACCCTGTTTTTCGTTGGCGGCAACAAGGCAGCCGGTTACGAACTAACAGATGAACAGATTCATGCCCTCTGTTATAAAATGCGGGGCGAGTTCAAGAAGGATGATTTTGGCGCTAGGCTTGGTGCTCGCTGCGCGTCGTACTTAGTTGGGGTGCCTCCCAAAGGCCGATGGTTCGCGCACGACCTCAATCATTCTGTGTGCATTGAATCGGAGTCGCCAGCAGATCGCATCCGGGAAATACAAAGCTACGGCGTAATAGCGAAGTCTCGTGACTTGCCGGGAGGGGCCGTTGAAGTGTCGGAGCCTATCAACAGCCGCCAAGAAAGGGTGCGCACCTACTATCCATCCATGAGTACGTGCGAGGCTTCATTACCACAGTCACAGGCTGTACCAAGCCGTTACGAATAACACTCTAAGGATGGCGTTTAAAACCCTTGTCTGCACACAGCCACAGCATGAAAATCAACAAGTTGCGAATACTTTTGTCACTCTGAGGAACCATCAAATGAATTTTCCAAGAATTTTTGCCATTGCCATTTACCTGGTTGGCCTCATATTGCTTGTAATCAATATTATCAGTAGCCTTATGTTTTTCCTTGGTCTAGGCGTCATTAACGAGCACGACATCACCGTTCAGCTTCTCTTAGCCGCCGGCGTCACTCATCTTCTATTTGCGCGTTCTGCTAAACCACCTGCTGACGCGGATAGCACGCCACCTGCCAAGGCTGTGTAGTGCCCGAGGTTGTGAGAGGGCACATTGTCCTCACTGGCTTTCGAGCATCGTTTTTTTGGCCTGAGCGCTTGGGTGCAGATCGGGTGCAGCAAGCGGTCGACTTCCGCGCCGCATCGAGGCACACTGGCGTCCGCATCACAAAGACAAGCAGGGCAATGGACTGGTTTGAACGCATCACAGGCTTTACCGAAAGCACCTACGCAGCCACCCGCGCACAGTTGGAGGTGGACGGCAACGCTCTGCGCTCCAAGGTGAACGGGCGCAGCTATGGCGTCGGTACGTTCGAGATGGCCTCACTGGCTGACTTGCGCGCACGGGTAGCGGACGGCACTGGTGCCGAGGGCAAGACCCGCATCAGCATCGTGCAGGGCGACGTGCGCAAGATGCACCAAGCGCCGGAATATGCGGGCGCGCTGTTCCAGGTTGCCAGTCAGTTCAACGCGCTTGAAATGGTCGGCCCCAGCGTGACGCCCGAAAACGGCGTAACCCGCTACGAACACGATCACACCCAAGGCCCGGCGTGTGCGGTGGCAGCGGGGGCGGCGACGATCTACCGCAATTATTTTGTGCCCGTGGGCGACCAGATCGGCCAGACGGCGGCCCGCCAACTGGATGGCCTGGCCGACCTTGGCGCGGAGTTGAGCGCCCGGCTCAATTGCGCCGTGGCCGACCTTTGGGACTGGCGCAACGGCTATGCACTCTGCACGCGCCAGGGGCTGGACTTGATCGCGGATCACCTACGCGCCATCGGCCCCGATCAGGCCGACGTGCTGGCCGGAAAACTGCGGATCGGTATTCACCGTGACGTTGAGGTAACGGACGCACCCAGCGAACCAGGGCCGATCGTGAGCCAGGCTTTCTGCTCGGCGTTGCCAGTAGCCTATGGGAGCGTGCCGCCGAAGTATTGGGCAGCCTTCGCACAACTGGTGTTGGATGGTGCCTATGAGGCCACGATGTTGGAAGCTGTGCTCAATGCCCGGCGCGGCGCGTCGAACACCGTGCTCCTGACCATGTTGGGCGGCGGCGCATTCGGCAATGCCTCAGAGTGGATTTACGCGGCCATCAGGCGGGCGATGATGAAGGTGCAGGGCTTTGATCTGGACGTGCGGCTGGTGAGCTATGGGCAGCCGTCGGCGGAGATGCGGGAATTGGTTCGGAAACTATCGGAGCAACTTGCTGTGGCATAGGAGTCGGTGCGGTCTTGTCCGGCGCTTCGACTTCCTGGAATCCCCGGCTCAAAAGTGCGGGCCGCAGTTGTTGCAGCGCATTGTGGGGGACGCCAAGCCAAAACAGATTCCGTGCGCGCGTGACGGCCACATACCCGCATCCCGAATTCAAGCGCTTCGGGATCACGGGTGGCCTTGATCGACGGATCGTAGCGCCCGATCACCATCGTCTCGCGGCGGCCATTGATCCGGTAGTCGAACCGGAACGCCTTGGTTCCGGTCGGCAAGACCGCGACGTACAGGCCATCGTGGTCAACAACCTTGAACAGCTTCTCTCTTGGCGACAGCGCGCCCACCTCTTTATCAGTCAACAACTTAGCCTCACTTTGAGTTGCCGCCTGATACCGTCAGAACCATCTGACGGTACGGAAGCGGCGTTTTCAACCGCTTCAAAGTGTACCGTCACGCCATACCGACAAAGGCGCGCGCTTCGGTGAAGTAGTCTGAAGTAGCCTGAAACACCTAACTGCGCGTCCCGTATAAGATTTTTGTGATTTTTGATGCCGTTTGAAGCAGCGTGAGACTAGTCTAATTCACTCCCACTCGATGGTCGCTGGCGGCTTGCTGCTGATGTCGTAGGTTACGCGGTTGATGCCGCGCACTTCGTTGATGATGCGGCTGGATACGCGCCCGAGCAGGGCGTGGGGCAGTTCGGCCCAGTCGGCGGTCATGAAGTCGCTGGTCTGCACGGCGCGCAAGGCCACCACGTATTCGTAGGTACGGCCATCGCCCATTACGCCCACGCTCTTGACGGGCAGAAAGACGGCAAAGGCCTGACTGGTCAGGTCGTACCAGCTTTTGCCGCTGTGCGGTTCGATGGTGGAGCGCAATTCTTCGATGAAGATGGCGTCGGCCTGGCGCAGCAGGTCGGCGTATTCCTTTTTGACTTCGCCCAGAATGCGCACGCCCAGACCGGGGCCGGGGAAGGGGTGGCGGTAAACCATGTCGTGCGGCAGGCCGAGGGCGACGCCGAGTTCGCGCACTTCGTCCTTGAACAAATCGCGCAGCGGCTCCAGCAGCTTGAGGCCCAGTTGCTCGGGCAGGCCGCCGACGTTGTGGTGGCTCTTGATGGTGACGGCTTTCTTGCTCTTGGCGCCGCCCGATTCGATGACATCCGGGTAAATGGTGCCCTGTGCCAGCCACTTCGCTCCTTTTTTTGAA
This sequence comes from Desulfovibrionaceae bacterium, assembly GCA_009778355.1. Lineage (GTDB taxonomy): Bacteria > Pseudomonadota > Gammaproteobacteria > Burkholderiales > Burkholderiaceae_C > Ottowia. Next base: position 6,253 of record WRJY01000327.1, read on the forward strand.
GCGCCCGAGGACGTGAGTTTTTGCGCTTGCTGCTTGAACACGTCGATGAACAGGCGGCCGATGATCTTGCGCTTGGCTTCGGGGTCGCTGACGCCGGCCAGCTCGCCCAGGAACAGTGCGCTGGCGTCCACCCGCAGCACCTTGGCGTGCGGTTTGCCGGCGAACATGTCCATCACCATGTCGCCTTCGTGCAGGCGCAGCAGGCCGTGATCGACGAACACGCAGGTCAGTTGCTCGCCGATGGCGCGGTGGATCAGCGCCGCCGCGACGCTGGAATCGACGCCGCCGGACAGGCCCAGGATCACTTCTTCGCTGCCCACTTGCTGGCGGATTCGCTCCACCGCCTCGGCGATGTGGCCCTGCATGACCCAATCGGGCCGCGCGCCGCAGATCTGGAGCACGAAGCGATCCAGCATCGCCTTGCCTTGCACCGTGTGCGTGACCTCGGGGTGAAACTGCACGCCGTAAAAGCGCCGCGCTTCGTCGGCCATGCCGGCGATGGGGCAGCTTTCAGTGCTGGCCATCAGCTTGAAGCCCGGCGGCAGCGCGGTCACTTTGTCGCCGTGGCTCATCCACACTTTCAACATGCCGTGGCCTTCGGGGGTGTGAAAGTCCTGGAGGTTGTTCAGCAGCGCGGTGTGGCCGCGCGCGCGCACCTCGGCGTAGCCGAACTCGCGCCGGTGGCCGCCTTCCACCTGGCCGCCCAGTTGCTGCGCCATGGTCTGCATACCATAGCAGATGCCCAGCACCGGCACGCCCAGGCTGAACACCGCGTCGGGTGCGCGGTCGTCCGCCTCGTACACGCTGGCATGGCTGCCGGAGAGGATGACGCCTTTGAGCGCGCCATCGGCAACGTATTGGCGCACCCAGTCGCTGCCCACGTCGCAGGGGTGCACCTCGCAGTACACATGCGCCTCGCGCACGCGGCGCGCGATGAGCTGGGTGACTTGGGAGCCGAAGTCGAGGATGAGGATTTTGTCGTGTTGCATGGAGGTCGAGCGGGCGGCAGCGAACGAGTGCTGGCAAGCCCGCTATTTTGGCCGATGCGGCCAGGCGCGATGTTCGGTTCCCAGCGTCAATCGCCAAGTGGGGGAAAGCTGCTCTTGGCGTACCAGCCCGGGCGTCTTGCTGCGCAGCACACCGTGCTGGCTCCGTCTGCGCACGAAACACAGGCGGCAACCGGCTTCAATCCACCACCGTCAACTTGGCCACCGCCAGCGCCAGCCACTTGATGCCGTGGCGCGGAAAGTCGACCTGGGCGCGCGCGTCGGCGCTGGCGCCTTCGACGGCCAGCACGCGGCCTTCGCCGAATTTGTTGTGGAACACCTTGGCGCCCGCCGCGATGCCGTGGGCGGGCGCTTGTTTGGGCGCTAGCGCGGGCGCGGGCGGGGCGCTTGCTGCCGCCAGCATTTCGGGGTAGATCGCGCTGCGGCCCCAGGCGGGCTTGAGGCCGCCAGCGCCCATGCCGGCGGCCAGGCTGCCGGAGCCGCCTTGCCGGGGCGTGATCCATTTCAGGCATTCGTCCGGCAGTTCTTCGACGAAGCGGCTGCGCACGTTGTAGCGCGTCTGGCCGTGCAGCAGGCGGGTTTGCGCGTGGGTCAGGTACAGGCGCTTGCGCGCCCGCGTGATGGCGACGTACATCAGGCGGCGCTCTTCCTCCAGCCCGGCACGGTCGGTCATGGCGTTTTCGTGCGGGAACAGCCCTTCTTCCAGGCCGGTGATGAACACGGCGTCGAACTCCAGCCCCTTGGCGGCGTGCACGGTCATCAGTTGCACGGCGTCCTGGCCGGCCTGGGCCTGGTTGTCGCCCGCCTCCAGCGCGGCGTGGGTGAGGAAAGCGGCCAGCGGGCTGAGGGTTTCGCCGGTGGCGGCATCGACCGGCTGCGGCGGCTGCGGCAGCGGCTGATCGAGCATTGGCGCGCCGGGATCCAGCCCCTGGCTGGCGGGACTTTGGGTGAGCGCCGCCGTTTCGTCCGCCGGCAGCGCGACGGCGTCGCGGCCAAAGCCTTCCTGGGTAACGAAGCTTTCGGCGGCGCTGGTCAACTCCTCCAGGTTCTCGATGCGGTCGGCGCCATCCTTGTCGGCGCGGTAGTGCTCCAGCAGGCCGCTGTCATCGAGCACCAGTTCGATGATTTCGCGCAGCGTGCGGCCCGCGGTCTGCTCGCGCAGCACATCGATTTTGGCCGCGAAGGCCGCCAGGTTGGCGCCGGCCTTGCCGCGCACCTGGGCCACGGCGGCGTACAGCGGCAGGCCGGCGGCGCGCGCCGCGTCCTGCAATTGCTCGATGGCGCGCGCGCCAATGCCGCGCGGCGGAAAGTTGACCACGCGCAGAAAGCTGGTGTCGTCGCGCGGGTTCTCCAGCAGGCGCAGATAGGCCAGCGCGTGCTTGATTTCGGCGCGCTCGAAAAAGCGCAGGCCGCCATACACGCGGTACGGCACGCCGGCGTTGAACAGTTGTGTTTCGATCACCCGGCTCTGCGCGTTGCTGCGGTACAGCACGGCGATCTGGCTGCGCGCCAGGCCATCGCCCTTGACGAGCTGGCGCAGTTCATCGACCACCCATTCTGCTTCGGCGAAATCACCCGGCGCTTCATGAACGCGCACCGGCTCGCCCGCATCCTGCGTGGTGCGCAGGTTCTTGCCCAGGCGGCTCTGGTTGTGACTGATGAGGGCGTTGGCCGCGTCGAGGATGTTGCCGTGGCTGCGGTAGTTTTGCTCCAGCTTGATCTGGCGCTGCACGCGGTACTCGCGCACGAAGTCGGCCATGTTACCCACGCGCGCGCCGCGAAAGGCGTAGATGCTCTGGTCGTCGTCGCCCACCGCCATGATCGCGCCGCCGCCGCTTTCAGCCGGCAGGCCGGCGATGATCTTGATCCAGGCGTATTGCAGGCGGTTGGTGTCCTGAAATTCGTCGATCAGAATGTGCCGGAAGCGCCGCCGGTAATGCAGGCGCACCTGCTCGTTGTCGCGCAGCAGTTCAAAGCTGCGCAGCATCAACTCGCCGAAGTCGGCCACGCCCTCGCGCTGGCACTGCTCTTCGTACAACTGGTAAATCTCGACCTTGCGGCGCGTTTCGGCGTCGCTGGCCGTCACGGCGGCGGGACGCAGGCCGTCCTCCTTGCAGCCGGCGATGAACCATTGCAACTGCCTGGGCGGGAAACGCTCCTCGTCGATGCCGAACTGCTTGACCAGCCGCTTGATGGCCGAGAGCTGGTCCTGCGCGTCCAGAATCTGAAACGCCTGCGGCAGATTCGCCAGCTTGTGGTGCGCGCGCAAAAAGCGGTTGCACAAGCCATGAAAGGTGCCGATCCACATGCCGCGCACACTCAAGGGCAGCATGGCGCTCAGGCGCGCGAGCATCTCCTTGGCCGCCTTGTTGGTGAACGTCACCGCCAGCACGCCGCCGGGCGAAACCTGGCCGGTTTGCAGCAGCCAGGCGATGCGGGTCGTGAGCACGCGCGTCTTGCCCGAACCCGCGCCCGCCAGAATCAGCGCGTGCTCCGGCGGCAAGGTAACCGCCGCCGCCTGCTCCGGATTCAGGCCCGCCAGCAGCGGCAAATCAGCGCTGACCGGCGCATTGGTTTGTGAAGACATGCGGCGATTGTAGAAAGGCCCATCCCCATGAGCAGCAAAAAACGGGAGACGCATCGCCACTGCGTCCAGCCGCACGCGCGGCAACAGGGCCCGTACCCATGACTCGGACGCCGACGCGCTGCCCGCTGGCGTTTCAAGTGATCGCTGCGGACGGCAGGATGCTGCCTGCCGCGCTTTGTTTCATCTCAGAGCCTGTTTATGATCTCAACAGGCCTGCTGAGATCGTAAACAGGCTCTCAGCGTTCGTCCCCCGGCAACGGCGCAACGTCGTCAGGGACTTGGTCAAGCATGGTGCGCAGCTTGTCCAGATTGCCGCGTGCGGCACGCGCCTGAAAGAAAGCCGTCGAGGTTTCAAGCGCGGAGACTTTTTCCGCAACGGCCAGCGCGATGAACTGGTTCAACGAAGTGTTGTCCTGCTCGGCCAACGCACGAGCGCGTTGATGCAAAGAATCGGGCAGACGCAAGGCGAGTTGGCTCATGGCGTTTTCTCCAGTCGGGCAAGGCATGCGGCGGGAAACAGCAAAGGCAGACGAAAGTTGTCGGCGGCAGGTTGAAAGTCACGCTGGTTGAACGTGACCAGTGCATCGACGCCCGCATTCAGCGCGGTTTCCAGAAATATCTCATCCTTGGGATCGCGCAGTTGTGGCCGCCACAGGTAATTCATGCTGACTGGCTCCACCAGAATGGACAAGGCGTCCAGAAAGAAATCGATTTCCTGATTCGACAAGCGGTGCATGTGTTGGATGTCCGGGCGTTTCAATACATCTTCGTATTCGAGCCACAGGGCCGGCGCGGCCACGATCTGCAAGCGTCGCGCCAGCACTTGACCCAACAGCGCATGAGACGCCCCCTGCCGGCTATGTAACCCTGCAACCAGAATGTTGGTATCCAAAACCACACGCATGATATCTTATACGATACTTTATATGATATCTCTTTACAAGACCGCCTTCACGCAGAACGACCGTGAGGGATGGGGCGCGGTGTGCACGACATGGGGCGCACAGGCCCTAATCAAACGACAGCCGGTACACCAGGTCCACAGCCGCGTTTTCGTTGGTTTGGCTGCGCAACATCCAGCGGCGCGACAGTTCGTAGAAGATCAGCAGAGTGCCGCCGGCGCCGGACAGGCTGTGCTCGTAGGCGGCATACAGCCGGTCGGACAGGCGCTTGCCCAAAGTAACGCTGGCGTCGGCAAGGGTGCCGTCGCTGGCGCCGGAAAAGTTCAACTCGTCCAGCCCGAAGCGGGCGGCCAGGCCCTTGCCCTCGCGTCCGCCCAGCAGCGCCAACGCGGCCGATTGCAGCATGGCGGCCTCGGCGCCGGAGCTGGGCGCGGGGCGGCCCAGCAGCAGCCAAGCCAGGGTTTCGTTGTCGGGCAGTTCGGGTTGCGAGTACAGCCGCACGCGCGGCAGCAGGGCCGTGCCCATGACTTGGGCGCCGACGCGCTGCTCGCTGGCGTAGTTGGGGCGCACGGCGATGATGTCCAGCGCCGGGTTGCCGGCCTCGCCGGTAAAGACGATGCTGCCGCGGCTGATGACGAGGCGCTGGCCATAGGCGCGCACGCTGCCATCGACCGTGCGCACAGCGCCGGTCAGCCGAGGCATGGCGGTGATGGGGCCATCGGCGGCCAGCGTCAGCGCGCCGGCCAGCCGCGTGTCGATGCCCATGCCTTGCAGGCGGAAATCGTCGCCCAGGTCGATTTGCACGTTGGCGGCCACGCCGAGCGGGCTGCTCTGTGCAGCGGGTTGCGCCACGGCATCGAGGGCGGGCTGGCCGCGCACGATGACGTCGCCCTCCAGACTGGGCGCGCTTTCGTCGGGCAGCGCGATGAGGGCGCGGTCCACGCGCAGGCGGCCATCGGCCTTGATCTGGCGGCCATCGAGCGCGGCCTGCGCATTGCCCGACACGGTGAGTTGCCGGTCGGCGCGGATGCTGGCGCGCAGCTTGTCCAGCGTGACGGCCAGGCGCGCCTGCGCGCGGCCTTCGATCCAGCCGGCATCGCCGCTGGCGCTCAGTGTGCCGCCGCCGTCCTGGCCGCCAGCGCCGTGCAGCACGAACTCGTTGATCAGCAAGCGCACGCCATCCAGCCGCGCGCGCAGCCGTCCGCCGCCGAACTGCAAACCGTCCACCACCGAACGCAGCGCCAGGCCATCGGCGGCCAGCCTGCCCTGGGCCAGCGGCGCGGCGCGCGTGCCGCTGATGCGCATGTCGGCCTGCAACGCGCCGCGCAAGCGCCAGCCGGGCGGCGCCAGCGCCGACCAGGCCGACAGCCGCGGCAGCCGGGCGCGCAGCCAGCCCTGCAACGGCGCGTTTTCGGTCCAGGCCCAGCGTGTGCCGCCCGCGCCGCTTGGCGTGGCGCTCAGTTCGGTGCGCAGAGCGGCATCCACGGCGCCGGCGCGTTCGCTGTCCCACTTCAGTTGCAGGTTCAGCGCCGCTGCGGCGCTGGCCAGCGTCAGGCGCGCCTCGCGCAAACCGGCGGCCACGCGGGTCTGCACACCGGTCTGCGGGTCGGCGGCCAGCACCGTCAGATCGCCGCTGGCGCGCGCCAGACTGGCGTTGACGCGCAACTCGCGCCCCACGGTGATGTCCCAATCGCCGTTCAGCATCACGTCGCCGTTCAGGCCCGCATCGGCCAGCCGCGCGCCGGTCGCGCGCTCGACCCATTGCAGCGGCAGCCCGGTGATGCGGCCAGTGGTGGCCAGATCGCCCGCGCGCCAGCGCGCCGGGCCCCAGGCGACGATGGCTTGCGACGCCTGCTCCGGCGATGCGAGCGTGATCTCGCCCGCGCCCGCCTCGAAGCGTCCGCCGCCCTGGAGCGACCAGGCCAGAGGCACCGCGCCGCGCGTCGCCAGTTGCCACGCGCCTTCGCCCTGCGCCGCATCGCGCACGCTGGCCTGCAACGAGCCCAGCTCAAGACGCCAGCTCGATCGGGCCAGCGGCGCGCCGGGCGTGGCGCAGCCGCCGCTGGCGGCCAAGCGCAAATCGATCTGGCGCTGGCCTTGCGTCACCTGCCCGCCGAAGTCGATCCGCGCCTGGGCCAGCTTGCCCGCCACGGCAAGCTCCGAATTGCGCGCCTGGATTGGCGCCGCGCCGCCGGGCGCGCGCCAGTCCAGCCGCGGCACGGTCAAGCGGGCTTGCAGCGCGGGGTCGCGCCAGCCGCCGCGCCAATCCACGTCCAGCCTGGCGTGGCCATCGGCTTGCGCGCCGGCCAACGCGCCGCTGGCGCCCGGCAGTTTTTGCGCCCAGGCCAGCAGGCGCGCGGCGTCGCTGATGCGGGCGTGCAAGACGCCGCCGCCGCTGCCGGGCTGCAACTGGCCTTTAAGCGCCAGCGTGGCGCCGGGCGCGGTCAATGACAGCTCGGCGCTGCCGCCGGGCGCGGCCCTTGACGAATCCGCGCCGCCGCTGACGCGCAGACTGGCCTGGCCGGTCAGTTCGGCCTCGCCGGCCAGCAGGCGCAGGCGATCCAGCGTCAGCAGGCCCTGATCCCAGCGGCCAACGGCCAGCAGTTCGCGCAGGGGCAGTTCATGCGCGGACGCTTGGGCGGGCCGCGCGCGCGCTTGCAGCGCGGCGTCAAACCCGATGTCAGTGCCCACGCCCGACAGCTTGACCCTGCCATCGACCGGCCCGGATGCCAGTTGCGTGTGCAGCTCGAACGGGTTGACGCCTTCGATGCGCGCGTCGATTTGCCAGTTGCCTTGGCCGGCGGCCCAATGGCCGCTGGCTTCGAGCGCGCCGCTGCCCACGCGGGCGCTGAGGGCGCGCACGGTGGCCGCGCCATCGCCCCAAGTCAAGTCAGCCCGCAGGCTGCCGAGCGGCAGGCGGCGCTGGTTCCAGGGGCCGGATGCGGCGTTGGCAAGGTCGGCCCGCACCGCCCAGCTCGCCGGGCCGCTTGGCGGCAATGGCGTCAGGTCGATCTGGCCGGTCAGCGCCGTGCGCGGCGCATCGGGCCACAACGCACCGGCGTCGAGCGCACGCACGCGGGCGTGCGCCTCGGGCAGCGGTTGCGCGGCCCAGGCGGTGATGCGGGCGCTGGCATGGGCTTCGGGCGGATCGGCAGTGGCAGCGGCAGCCCCTGCCGGGTCAGCGCGCAAATCAATCTGCGCACGCAAATCATCGAGCGGGCCTTGCAGCGTGGCCTGCACGGCGAGCGGCACGAGATCAATGCCGCCCGGCGCCGGCGGGGTCACTACTTCACCGTTCAGCGCCAGTTCCACGCTGACCGGCGCGTGCGCGGTGAGCGTGGCGCGCGCGCGGTACAGACCGCCTTCGACGCGCGCGCGATCCAGCGCCAGCAGGTAACGCGCGCCGTCGTAGTCCAGATGACCGGTCACGTCGTGTGCGGCATGGGACGGCGGGCCGGCCCAGCGCAGTTCGCCGATGGTGAACTGCCTCACTTGCAGACCAAGCGGCAGCGCCAACGACTGCGGCGGACCGGCAGAAGGCGCGTCATTGCTCGAACTGCGGTGGTCGATCTCGATGCGGCTGGCACTGAAATGGTCGATGCGCAGCGCGGCGGGCGTCCAGCGCAGTTCGGCGTCTTGCACCTCCACGCGCAGGCCATCGCTCTCCCACGTCAGGCGGCGCGCTTTGCCAGCGCCGCGCAGCTTGCCGGTGACGCCCTCGGCGACGATGGGCTGCACGGCACTGACCCAGCGCAACGCGGTGGCCAGCGAACCTTCAGTGCCGGCCCACAACCAGGCCCCGGCCAGCGCCAGCAGCAACGCCAGCGCCAGATCGGCCAACAGCCAGGCCAACAGGCGCGGCCAGCGTCCGCGGCGCGGCGGCGGATTGTGCTGCTTCATCAAAACGCGATCCCCACCGACAGGTGCAGCCGCCATTGCCGCACCTTCAGCCCGTAGGCCACTGACAGATCCATCGGCCCCACGGGCGAAATCACCCGCACGCCGGTGCCCACGCCCCAATGCGCGCGCAAATCGCCGACGCGGTTGGCCACGCTGCCCACGTCGATGAACAGCGTGTGCTCCAGCAGCCCCGGAAAGCGGTTTTGCAGGATGGGGCGCTGCCACTCCACACTGCCCACCGCCAGATAGCGGCCCGGGCCGACCCAATCTCCGCCCAGCGGGATGCCGATGCTGCGCCAGGCGTAGCCGCGCACGGTGGTGTCGCCGCCGGTGCGAAACAGGTAGGTGCCGGGCAATCGCGCGCTGCCGGCAGCAATGACAGCGCCCAGTTCGCCGCGCAAGGCCAGCCGGCTGCCGCCGCCCACCGGCACGAAGCCGAGCGCGCGGCCATTCAGACGCGCGAACGGCTTGCGGTCGCTGCCCAAGGTCATGCCCGCGCCCGCTTCGGCCTGCAAGCCGAAGCCACGCGCGGGCACGGGCAAGGCGTCGAAGTAGCGCCCTGTCCAGGCGATATTGGCGCTGACCGCCGCGCCCTCGCCCACCAGCGCATCGGGCGCGTTCACGCTGGCCGCGCCCGTCACCAGGGCATGGTCGTACTGCACATACAGGTTGCGGTCGTAACTCTCGGCGGTTTTGATCAGGCCCGCCCTCACGGTCTGCGAAACAGTGACCAGCGCGCCATCGTCTTGCCGCATGTGGCGCGCGAACACCGCCCGGCGCCAGCCCCCGGCGTCGGGCAGCGAGGTCAGCTCGGTTTGCAACAGCGGCGCTTTGCGGTCGAGGTTGAGCCTGGTATTGGCCCGCCAACTGCTGCCCAGCGCGGTGTTGTCGCGGTGCTCCAGCGACAGGCGCGCTCCGCTGTCGGTGCTGTAGCCCATGCCCAGCATCAGCTTGTGGCGCGGTGCCTCGGTCACGGCGTAGGTAACGGGCGCGGCGGCGGGGTCGCCCTCGGGGTCGATGCTGATGTAGGCCGAATCGTAGTAACCGCTGCTGGCCAGGCGCTGCTGCGCCTGCACCAGCTTGTTCTGGTCGTAAACGTCGCCCGGCTGCAACCACGACAGCCGCCCGGGCAGCCAGTCCGGGTAGCGCCGCGCGCCGCGCGTCACCGCCGGCCCCAGCCGGAACGGCGGCCCCGAGTCCAGCCGCACGTCCAGAACGGCTGCCGCCCGCGGCGCATCGACATCGGCCACGCTGTGTCTGATCTGCCCGCGCGGATAGCGACGCTGCACCAGCTCGCGCAGCGCGCCGGTCTTGGCCTGCGACCAGCTCTCCTGCGTGAAGCGGCGGCCCGCGGGCAATTGCCAGTCGCGCGCAATGCGCTCACGCTGCGCCCTGGCGTCGCCATCCGCCGTGGCGGCGATGTCGCCCTCGAATTGGATGCGCGCCTCGCGCACCGTGCTCGCCTGGCCCGGCTCGATGGCGATCACCACCGTGGGACGCGCGTCCAGCGCGTCTTCGCGCCGCAGCGTCACGCCGGGACTGAAATAGCCCTCGGTGGCCAGCAGGCCGCGCACGTCGCGCTCGGCCAGCGCCAGCAAGCGCGCCAGTTCGCTGCCGTCCAGATCGGCCACGGCGCGGTAACGCTGCAATGCGTTGTGACGCTCGATCAACGCGCGCAAGCCATCGTCGGCCACTTCAACGCGAATGTCGAAGGCCGGGCTGGCCGGCGGCGCGTCCGCAGTATCGGCCTGCTCTGCTGGCACGCTCTGGCCGCGCGGCGGCGGCGCGGCAGGCTCACTGGCCTGGCCGGCGCGCGACACTGCGCAGCCAGTCAGCAGCAAAGCCGCCGCCAGCGCGGCGGCGCAGGCGGGGCCGGACATGCTGCGTGGCTTTGGGGTCACGCGGCAAGTTTAGGGCCTGCTCACACTTGGACAGATTGCCGCCGGCGCGCCGACAATCGGCCCATGTCGAAAACCAGCGCCCCCCTGCCCGGCTTCAACGCGCCATCGGTCGGCTTCGAGCAGCCTTTTGAAATGCTCGAAGCCTGCCACCAGCGCGTACAGCGCAGCCTGAACCTGCTGCGCCGCGTGCGCCAGCACATCGCCCAGCACGGACACGACGCCGACTCGCGCAGCGCCATCACCGACGTACTGCGCTACTTCGACCTCGCCGGCCCGCTGCACCACCAGGACGAGGAACTGCACATCTTTCCCGCCTTGCAGCATCACCCCGACGCCGCCGTGCGCGCCGCCGCCGCCGAACTGCAAGCCGACCACCTGAGAATGCACGCCCAATGGTCGCGCCTGCGGCAAGTGCTGCTGCGCTGGCAAACCGATCCCGCCGCGCCGCCGCCCTGCGGTCAAGACGATGCCTTGATCGACGAATTCATCGACGGCTACCAGCGCCACATCCAGCAGGAAGAAACCGTGGCCTACCCCGCCGCCCGGCCCGCCTTCGACGCCGCCCGGCTGCGGGACATCGGCGGAGAAATGGCGCACAGGCGGCATCAAAACCGCTCACCCTGAGTCAGGCCCCAGGCGGGTGGGCGAGGTGTATTCGCGCCGGTAGGTCTCGAACGGCACGCTGTCCTGCTCCTCGATGCGCCGTTGCTCGGCCACGGATTGGCTGGCCAGGCTGGCAAAACGCGCCTTCAGCTCCGGCCCGTAAGGCAAGGCCAGCAGCGCGGCGCGGGCAGCCTGCGAACGCTGGCGCGCGAAGGCGACGAAACTGTCGCCTTCGCGCCGCACGGCTTGCAGCACGCGCGCCGAAGGCAGCGTGCCGGGCGCGTTCAGCGCCGCGCGCGCGCCGGCCAGCGCATCGGCATAGCCGCTGCCGCCGTGTGCCGCGTCCATGGCGGCGGCGATGGGAGCCAGTTCAGACGCCAGTTCAGACGCCCAATCGGCCAGTGGCACGTCGCCAGCGCCGCGCCGCAAGGCCAAGCCAGGCTCGCGCCCTCGCGCGGCCGTCAGGTGCTGGTTGGCCTCGAGCGCGACGATCTCATCGGGCGTGTCGGGCGGGCTGTCGCTGAGCAGGCAGTGCAGCAGAAACAGGTCGAGAAAGCGCGCGGCGCCGGCGTCGATGCCGATGGCCTCGAACGGGTTCAGGTCCATCAGGCGCACTTCGACGTATTCGACGCCGCGCGCGCGCAGCGCGTGCAGCGGACGCTCGCCGGGCAGGATCACGCGCTTGGGACGAATGGTGCCGTAGAACTCGTTTTCGATTTGCAGCAGCGTGGTGGCAAGCTGGTTGTAGTCGCCGCCGGGGTTCTGGATGCCGATGGCCTCGTAGGGCGGGTAGGACCTGGTAAGCGCCTTTTGCAACGAGGCGGCGTAGCTGTCCAGACTGTTGTAGCTGACGGCCAGCGTGGCCTGGGCGTCGCTCTGGTAGCCCAGGCGCCCCATGCGCAGCGAGGTGGCGTGGGGCAGGTACATGGCGTACTGGCCAAGCGGCTGCAGTTGATGATTGCGTCCGGCCACAAATGTGGAGCAGACCGCGGGCGATGCGCCGAACAGGTACAACAGCACCGCGGCGTTGCGGCGAAAGTTGCGGATCAGCCCGAAGTACTGGTCATTGCCCAGCCCTGGCAGCGACCAGTTGTAGTGAATGCCCGAAATGGTCTGCATGCGCCGCCCGTAGCGGTGCCCCAGGCCCATGCGATAGACGCTCTTGGCGCGCCCGACGTTGCTGCCGCCGTAGCGGCCCAGCGGAATGGTCTCGTCGGGGGGCAGGCCGCACGGCATACTGGACACCCACAGCATCTCGTCGCCCAGCGCGGCCAGTTCGTGATAGACGAACTGATGAATCCCGGTCAGCTCGGCCAGCACGGCGTCCACGCTGGCGCGCGCGCCGGTCACCAGTTCGAGTTGCGATTCGCTGAAATCAGTGGTGATGTGCGGATGCGTCAGCGGCGAGCCCAGCGCCGCCGGGTGCGGCGTCAGGGCAAGCTGCCCGTCGGGGCGCGCGCGCAGGCTCTCCTTTTCGATGCCGCGGCGGATGCCGCGCAGCCGATCGGGCGTCAGCGCGGCCAGCCGGTCCCTCAGCGTGTTCTCTGTCATGCACTTGCTTGTTTTCAGGCGGGAAGGCGACGGTAACACAGGCGCGGGTTTCGTGCCCGCGCCCCGTGTTGCAAAGTGTTTCAGCGGCGGGCGCCCTGGACGATGTTTTCATGCACAAGCATGGGCGTGACACAGCGCCGGCGGCTGAGTCACAATCCGTGGCCATGGAACTCAACGACCACATCATCGACACCCCGCCGCGCGACGCCGCCAGCGTGGTCATGCTGCGCGACGGCGGCTTGGGGCTGGAGGTGCTGCTGATGCGCCGCCACGCCGATTCGGCGGTGCTGGGCGGCGCTTACGTGTTTCCCGGCGGCAAGGTGGACGCCGCCGACAGCGCGCCCGAATTGCTGGCGCGGCTGGACCGGGCGCCCGCCGAGCTGCGCCCGCAACTGGACGAAGCGGAACTGAACGACGCCAGCGCCGCCGCCTTCTTCGTGGCCGCCGCGCGCGAGGCGTTCGAGGAATCGGGCGTGCTCTACGCCCGCAGCGCCGCCGGCCAGCCGCTGGACGCGCAGGCGCAACACGCGGGCTTTGCCGCCCTCCAGCAAGGCCAGCCTTTCGGCCAGGTGCTGGCGCGGCACGAACTGCGGCTGCAAACGCTCGACTTGGCCCCGTGGTCGCGCTGGATCACGCCGCGCCGCCCCTCGATCATGAACAAGCGCTTTGACACCCGCTTTTTTCTGGCCGCCGTGCCCGACGGCCAGCAAGCGCGCTGCGACGATTTTGAAGTGACCGAAGCCCGCTGGCTCACCCCGCGCGAGGCGCTGCGCCAGTACCGCGACCACGCCATCGACATGGCGCCGCCGCAAATCATCAGCCTGCTGCACCTGTTGCAGTACCCCGGCGTG
>WRJY01000328.1 GCA_009778355.1 Desulfovibrionaceae bacterium
CAGGTCGAGGCCGCGCGGCTGGCCCTGCAAGCCGGCGCCCCGCCCGACGCCGCCGACGCCCAGGGCCAAACCGCCCTGATGCTCGCCGCTGCCCGTGGCCACGCGCCCTTGGCCCGCCTGCTGCTGGCCGCCGGCGCCGCCCCCCGCCGCGCCGACCCCAGCGGCTTGACCGCCGCCGCCCACGCGCGCCGCGCCGGTCACGCGGCGCTGGCGCGCGAGATCGACAGCGCCGCCCGGCCCGGCGGCGCCGAATCTGAATAATGAACGTCAATGTGAATATGAAACGCCGCACCCTCTCCCCAACCCCTCTCCCGCAAGCGGGCGAGGGGTTTGCCTTGCTTTCCTCGCCCCTTGTGGAAGAAATGCCCGCTCTGCTCCCCTCGTCCGCTTGCGGGAGAGGGACTGGGGGAGAGGGAAAACCGCTTTTAGCTTGAACCCAGGCTGATCAGAGGTGAGATAAATGGAGGGCACGGGGTGCGATAAATCGGGATGTACAGGGACAGTCAGGGATGGAACGGGACGGGTTACTACAAACAACTTTCCCGACGCGAAACACGCGGCGCGCCACCAAATCATCCGAGCAGCATGTCCTTGATGGCGTCGATGATCTTCGTGCGTTCCTGAGGACACAGCGTGCCATCCAAACGGATCGGCAAGAACGGGCGCGCTGGTATGGTGACCTTGCGACCGCGTCCTGCCTGGCCGCCGAACTGGTGGATGGCAGCATACACCGGCGACGCCCCTACCACCAACTCGTTCGAACTGGCCCGCGCCACGATCTGGCGGCGTAGGTCTCCTGACTTGCCGATCAGCGGTCTCTTGGTTGCCAAGCGGCGCAGCCCGGCGGCGTTGAGATCGCCGGACTTCTTGCGGTAGCCACTGCCCAGCCAGGCGGCCAATGTGGATGGCGCGTTGGCCTTCCAGGGCGTGCCGTCCGGAGCTTGCCCCACAGGCGATATATCGAAGCGCGCCTTGGTGCGCTCCACCATGTCATCGCCAATGGCCTGAAGCGCAGGCTGTAAGTCGCCGAGCTTTTCGGCCAAGCGTTTCAGCAGGGATTGAACCTCTTCGTCTTGAACTTGGATGCTGAAGCTGGGCATAATGCACCTGTAGGCGGTTGTTTCCAATAGGTAAGGGTTAAGGGCTTACGGCCCTTATGATCCGGTTCAAATCCGGCGCCGCCTACCTACCTTCTCGGCAGTGGCACCATGTAGGGCTCAGTGATGTTGGCCTGATCTACCACGCCGCCCGTCTGCACAAAGTTGGACACGATCCGGTCGCGGACGCCGTTGAAGCGACCCTTCTCGTTGTAGTTAACCCGCACCACTACCTTGCCCCAGCGCGCGCCCAGGTCGATGGCGTAAACCAGAGCCCGATCATTGGTGTCCAGGAAAGGTTCGGCGGTCTCCAGCAGGCGCGGCAGGTCGCGCCACACTGACAGCGGTATGGCGGTGCCGCTGGCGACCTTGGAATCGCGCACCGCATGCAGCAACTCCGTGTCGCGCATCCACACGGCCGCATTGTCCAGAATCACGCCATGCTGACTGGCCAACGCCTGCACGGTGGCCGGGGCCATGGCGTACACGCGGATGGCCTCGTTGGTCGCGCGCATGGCGCTGACCGCTCTGTCTACCATCGAACGCCAGCGCACCAGCAGCTCAGCGGCCAGCACTGGCCGCAACTCTTGCCACATGACCGCGCCAATGGGGGCATCCAAGGCCAGCAGCTTGTCATCCACGAAGCGCTGCCAAGACCAATCAGTGGCCGCGCCTGGCGCATGGTCGAACCCTTTGTCGATTCCAACCTGGGCGCCTGTCTTCGGGTCGATGGCGTCCCAGCCCTCGGGCGGCTCGCCCAGGCCCGCGCGGGCGCTGGCCTCGCCCTCGCGCTTGCTCACGGCAACAACGCGGCACTGGCAGCCATAGCCATTGGGCGCGAAGTGGGTGTCCCAAAACGGATGGTCGTGGGGCAGCGTCAGGCCGTGCCACTCCAGATGGAGCGGGCGCGGGTGTGTCACCGCGTGTGAATGCAGGTAGCGCCAATACGGCCGCAGGCGCAGGTAGCCCGGCTCCAGCATCTGCTTGCGGCGGCCCGCCCAGTACGACGTGCTCATATTGGTCTGGTAGATCACCCGCGCGCGCCAGGCCCGGCCTTCGGGGCTGCCGGCGCGGCCACGGGCGGCATGGCCGTCAGCGCGGCCAGGGCCGCCGCGCCGGGCTGGGGCTGCGCTGCCACACCCAGCACCGCTTCGCCCTCTTGCGGCATCGGGATGCCGAGCTTCTCGTGCGCCCACTTGACAGTGGGCTGAACGCCGATGCTGACCAGTTTGGGCAGCGCATCGGCGTAGGCCGTCAAATCTTCGGACTCCTGCGCGTTGAGCTGGAACTGCGGGCAGCGGCGCGGGCCGTCGGGCGCCAGGCCGTTGAGGGCGGCCACGGCATAGACCAGTTCGCGCGTCAGCGTGGCGTTGATTTGCCGGATGTCAGCGTCGCGCAGGTCTTTGCGCACCTCGTTGTGCACCAGGCCCAGCGCGTTGGTGCTGCTCTTGCCGTCGGCGCCGCTGGTCAGCGTGCCGCCCAGAATTACCTTGGATTGGTTTTTTTCGCACCAATCGATCATCGCCACGAACGCATCCGGGTCGCCGGTGGCCGCGTCCTTGAACTCCAACAACATGCCATCTGGCACGATTCCCGCCGCGTTGTGGCCGATGCTGGCCAGCGCGCGCAACAGCGTGGCCTTGTCCTTTTCGGTGGCGCTGGACGGATATTTGCCAATGCGCAGCGGGATGCCGTAAATCTCCAGGAATTCGGCCAGGTCGCCAACGCTGTAGTTCTTGAACAGGTAGGTCCACACCAGTTGCCGGAACAGTGCCGAACGCTCCAGGTAGCCGCTCTTGGCCTTATGGACGTGGGTGAGCCAGCCGAACGGGCGCAGCGGTTCGCCGACAGCGCCGTCGGCATCCATCGTGTAGGTGCGCAGGCGCAGTTCCTGCTGGTAGCCGCGATGCAAGGTGAACCAGCTTTGCGGGCGATGCGTCAGCGTCTTGGGCAGCCAGAAGCCGCCCACGCGGTGCCACTCTATTTCCAGGCACGCAAAGCCCTTGCCGATGGCGTCGGTCACATCGAACAGCATGTCCTCGAAGCCGTCGATCTCTTGCAGCAACTCATCAAGTTGCTCGGCTGCCTTCTGCTCGGCGGCGCTGGGGGATTTTTGCGGCGGCGTGACTTCCCATTCCAGGATGCAGGCGCGTCGGCGCTTGTTCATCTCGCTGGCGATGTGGCCGTCCTTTTCTTCCATGTCCTCGAACAGGTCGGATTGGGCCGTCATGTCGCCGGTTTCGGCGGCGTCGAGGATTTGCGCCAGGCGGCTGGGCGTGAGGCCGCGCGTGGGGTGCGTTTGCAGCTCGCGTTGCAGCGACGTGAGCTGCGCCGTCTGCGGCGTTGCCATATCGGGCATTTGCATGGGCTGCCCGTCGGGGCCGAGGATGCGTGAGGTAGCCATTTCAGTCACCATGTGGCGCAGTGTTCAGGCGCGGCAAAGTCGTCGCCCGCGTATTGATCTTCGGCGCGCATTGCAAAGCGCGGCGCGGCATTCGTAAGGTTGTCGAAGCCGCGCGGATGGGTGGGCGCGGCGGTGAATTCGATCGGGCCGCTGGCGCCGCCCGCCGCGTTCAGCGCCAGAAAGCAGGCCCAGGTGCGGTCGGCGTGGCCCGCGCCATCGCGCTCGGCCACGAAGCGCGGCGTGCCCGTGGGGCCGGTTTCCTTGCGCAACTTGTGCAGGTCGGCGCGCAGCACGGCGTTGCCTTCAGGGATGCGGATGCGCCGATCTTCAAACGCCTCTTTGCCGCCGGTGGCCAGCGTCAGCTTGTTGGGGGCGGTGAACAGCACGCCTTCCACGCGCGTGGTTCCGTGACGGCGCTGGGCGTCTTCCACGGGCTTTTCGCCCATGCCGGTTTGGTCCATGCACACGCGCAGCACGCGGTAACGCGCGAATACCTCATCGAGCAGCGCATCCTGATCGGAGAATTTGGCGCGCTTGCGCTCGATGATCTCACGCGTCCAATACACGTCGCCCACCTGCTCAATCACCCAAATCACGAACAAGTCTTTGCGCGCGCCAATGTCCACGCCCACGTAGCAGGGGCCGCCCGTGTAGTGCTGGGGCGCGCCGGCCAGGGCGTCTTCGCAGGAAGCGATCAACTCGAACGACAGCCAGGCGCTGGCCTCGTCGATCCACTTCAACTCGAACTCCTGCGCCCACAGGTCTTCATCGCCAGCGCCCTTGCGCAACTGCTCGATGTCGCGCGGCAGGCCATCAGCAACGGCCTGGTAGATATCGGTCGAATGGCGGCTCCAGCCGTCGCCTACGCCCGTCATCAACTCATAGAACTTGTTGCCCTTGCCGTTGGGCGTGCTGATGACGCGCAGCTTCAGGCCGGGCTTGCTGATGACCGGAAACAGCGCGCGCCAAATGGCGCGGCTGTCCTGGTGGAAAGCGAACTCATCGAGCAGCACGTTGGCTGAAAAGCCCCGCGCCGTGTCCGGGTTGGCCGGCAGCGCTGTGATGCGGCTGCCGCCGGGCGTTTCCACTTCCAGGCTGCGGATGCTGGCGTCGAACGGCGCGTCGAACTCCCTGAAGCCTGCCTGCATGGCGCGCAGGTGCAGCTTGACGCCCTCGTTCATCGCCTCGCGCGCCTGCCGCTCGCCACGGCTCAGAATCACCCATCGCTCGCGCCGCCCGGCGGCCTCGGCGCGGGCCACGTCGAGTGCGATTTCCAGCGTGCTGGTGAAGGTTTTGCCGCACTGGCGCGCGAACATGGCGATCTTGAAGCGGCTGTCGTCCAGCAGCCAGCGGCGCTGGTAGGCGAGCAAGGACAAAGCGGGCTGGACGATACCGCCCCCATCCCGGCCTTCCCCCAGTGGGGAAAGGGCAACCTTTTTGCGCTCGCGCGCAAGATGCTCAGAGGTCATACGCCGTCTTGATGACGCGCGCCAGCACCTCCTGCGGCACCTCGCCGGTTTTACCCAACTCGTCCAGCTTGGCGCGCTGCTCTTCCAGCAGCTTCTTGCGAGCGGCTTCTTCCACTTCGGCCTGAAACTTCTTCAGGTTCACGCTTGATCGCGTGAGTGTGGCGATGTTCTTGGCCGCGCTGCTCAACATTGCCACGCGGTCCTGCTGGTCGATATCTTCATCGCTCGCCTCTTGCAGCGACAAGATCGCCTCGAACAGTTCGGTTTGCACCAGTGCCGTCAGCGCCTCGCTGCGCGCGTCCTTGTCGTCGCCGGCCTGCGCCTGAATCAGCTTGGCCGCCTCGGTACTGGCGCGAATAGCCGCCAGGCGCCGCTCCAGCTTCGCCCCATAGCGGTGCAGTGCGCTGCGGCTGGGAAGCTGTTCGTGCGGAAAACGCCGCTCCAACTCGGCGCGCAGTTCGTCCAGCGTGAACGCGCCTTGCGCCAGAATCGCGTCAATGCAGCCCTTGACCGTGTCCGGCAAGCGGCTGATGCTGCTCTTGCGGCCCATGGCGGTCACCCTTTCGGCGGACGCAAGATGCCCGGATCAACGGGCACCGTGTACTCAGCCACGTCGATGCCATGCCGCGTCAGGTCAGCACTGACCTGCCCCAGCTCATCGGTGAACACTTTGAGCAACTCGCGGCTTTCAAGGTAATCAAGCTCGCGCCTGACCTCCATCTCAGTGGCATCGGCAAATTCGCCCTTCACCACGCCCAGCAACATACGCAGCGTGGCGCGCGCCGGGCGCGCGATGTTGGCCGTGAGCAGCAATACCTGGGCGTGCAGGCCATAGGTTGGGGTGAGCAAAGCAAAGCCCAACAACAACCAAAACCGGAATCGCAACATCAAGCCCCCAGCCCCACCGCCAGCATCGTTGCCGCCACGATGATGGCGCGCCGCAGCATTGCGGAGGCCATCAGCAGCGGCTGCGAATCGGCCACGGCTTCCAACTGGCACACGTCATCGCTGCCATTGCACATAATCTCTTCCGGCGGCGGGTCTTCGGCTGATGCCTCCGGTAAAAATTCATCAGGACGCGCGTAGGGGAACAGGCTGTGGTCAATCCAATAGCCCGCCACTGCGGCCATCGAGACAAGACTCAGCTTGTACAGGCTCACCGGCAACTGCTGCGGCGCCATTAGCCATACCAGCAGTGCCAACAGCAGCGCGGCCAGCAGCCAGTCAGTCATGCGCCACTTGGGTTTCCAAAGAGTTTTGATCGGGTTTTGCACGGCTTGGGCTCCATCGGGTTGGGCTGAAAACGCACCGCGCCCGCTGGCTCCTATGCCGCCAGTCAGGCAACCTGCGCGAATGGCTGGGCGACCGCGTGGTGCACGCCATCGGCAACCACGGCTACACCATCAAGAACAGGCCGTTCGAGCTGACCGTTGGCGTGCCGCGCACCGCCATCGAAGACGACCAGTACGGCATCTACGCGCCGCTGATGACCGAAATGGGCCGCGCGGTGGACGCGCACCCTGACCAGTTGGTGTTCGGCCTGCTCAAGGCCGGCTTCGAGGCGCTGTGCTATGACGGCAAGCCGTTCTTCAGCGCCGAGCACCCGGTGCTCAACGAGCGCGACAAGGTAGTCAGCCAAAGCAACATCACGGGCAGCCCGGCCGCCGCCGGCCCGGCCTGGTACGTGCTGGAAACGCGCCGCGCCATCCGCCCGCTGATCTACCAAAACCGCAAGGCACCCAACTTCGTGGCGCTGACTGCCGAGACCGATGACAACGTGTTCAACCGCTCGCAGTACGTCTATGGCGTTGATGCGCGGCGCAACGCGGGCTTCGGCTTCTGGCAACTCGCACAGGCGTCCAAAGAGGCTTTGACTGGCGACACGCTTAAGGCGGCGATCACGGCCATCGAAACGCGCACCGGCGACAAGGGCCGCCCGCTGGGCATCGCGCCCAACCTGCTGGTCGTGCCCAAGGCGCTGCGCTGGCAGGCCACGCAACTGCTCAACAGCGACCTGGTGCCCAACGCCGCCGGAACCGCGACCGAGAGCAACGTGCTGAAAGGTGCGCTGACCTTGCTGGTCGCCGACTGGCTGTGACGTAACGCCGCTTGTTGGGCATCGCCTTCGGCTCACCCCAACCTATCCACGTAACGAGCCTGTAGGTTGGCGGTGAGCGTAGCGAACCCCAACGATGGAGGCCACCCGGCAACCCGATTTTTGAAAAACGCATCCCGTCATGTACATCACGCTGCCCGAACTTGCCGAACGCCCAGGCCCGCGCGAGCTGGCCCAGGTGGCCGGCACGCTGGCGCAGCCGGTGCGCGACGAGGCGCTGATGGACGCTACCCTGCGCGGCCTGGACCGCAGCGCGTGGAGCGCCGAAGAACAGGCGTTTGCCGACGCGGCCCTCAAACGCATCATCGACGCCGTGGCCGAGGCTGACGCGGTGATCGACGGCTTCTTGGCCCGGCGCGGCTATGCGCCCTTGCCGCTGGCGCTGCCCGCCACCAGCGCGGGCAAGAACGTATTGGCGTCCTGGTCGCGCGCCATCAGCCGCTACTACCTGAACAAGAGCCGCACCACCAAGGAAGACAACGATCCCGTGGTGCGCGACTACCGCGACGCGCTGCGCATGCTGGGCTGGCTGGCCGATGGCAAATACAGCCTGGGCGGCGCTGACCCCGAAGCCAAGTCCAACACCGGAACCGATGTGCGCTTTGACGCCGCCGCGCCAGTGTTTGGGCGCAACCAACTCAACGCATTCCGGTAGGGGCTGATATGGATGTCTCTGCCGTCACCGCACGCCTGAAGGGCGCCATCCAGGGCGTGATGGAGATCAGCGGCGCCGCCGACCTGGCCGCCGCCATGCGCGGCCACGCCCGGCCCCCGGCTATCTACGTCATGCCCGCCGCTGACCAGGCGCAGGGCGTGGACTTCGCCAACCCCTGCGGCGCCGCCGGCGGGCGCTTGCAGCTCATCAGCGTGATCACCGTGGTCGACGAACTGGGCGACCCGGTGGGAGACGCCGCGCTGCGCGGCCTGCCCGCCATCCGGCGCCAGATCGAAGCGTGCCTGGCAGGCTGGCAGCCGCCGCAACTGTCCGATCCCGTGCAGTTCGTCAGCGGCGAAGTGGCGCAGTTCGAGGGCGATGGCCTGCTGTGGTGGGCCGACACCTACGGCTACGTGCGCTATGGCGCTATCTGACCAGGAGCAACTCATGAGCCTCAAGACCTCGATTCCCGCCATCGTGCACAGCCCCAATGTGGTGACCAGGATTGCCGCCGGCCAGCCGCTGGCTGGCCTGGCCGACGCCGTGGCCGCCACCCTCAAGACGCTGGGCGCGGTGGCGGCCAGCCCCGAGCCGCTGCCCGCCGCCGCCGGCAAGGCGACAGCCCATCCATCCAAACCAACAAAGGAGTGATCCATCATGGCCGAACGTCAAATCTGCTGCTTCAAGGGCCGGGGTGAAATCCACCTGGTCAACTACGCCGACCGCCTGGCGCGCACCGCCGGCTTCCTGCCCGTGGGCAATGCGTCGGCTTTCGCCATCAACGCCACCGAGAAGACCGAAAACATTCCCGACTACACCTCGCCCGCCGGCGGCACCGCGTGCGCATTCCGCGAGTTGGACGCCATCACGGTGACCATGGCGCTGCGCTGCCACAACCCGCGCAACTGGGCGCTGGCCACGCAAGGCGGCGGCGCGGATGCGACGGTCGAAAAAACCGCCATCGTCGATGAGCCGCACACGCTCTGGCCCGGCGCGGTGGAGCCGCTGGAGCATCTGCCCGACGACAGCGTGGCGGTCATCGTCAAGGCCGCCGACACGCCCGCCGTCTACCAGGCCGGGGTTGATTACGAGATCACGCCCTCGGGCAGCATCCGGCACCTGGATGGCGGCGCGATCAAAGAGCCCGACGTGCAGATGGGCCAGGGCGTGCCCAACATCAAGGTCAGCTACACGCGCCGTGACCAGACGCTGATCCAGCTCTACGCCACGCCGCCCAAAGAGGTGGCGCTGCACTTCGACGGCTTCAACGTCGCCAAGGCGCCCGTGCAGCCGGTGCAGTTCAGCCTGTTCCGGGTGCTGTTCGGCCCCGCGGCTGCGGTGACCGTGATTGGCGACAACCTGGCCTCGCTGGAGTTGACCGGCACCGTCGAGCGCGACCCCACGCGCGCGCTCGGCACGCTGGCCGATCCGTTCAGCCAGTACGGCACCCTCAAGGTTTGACGCGGCACCATGGACGGCCACGCCCACAACCCCTGCTACTTCGGTCGCGGCAAGCTGCACGTCAGCGCCCCGCTGCGCGCCGATGGCACGCAGGGCGTGGAGGGCGCGCAGCCCTTGCTGCCCGCCGGCGAGTTGCGCCTGCCGCCGGGGCGGTTTGTCGGCAACGCAAAAGGCTTGTCCATCGTGCCGCAGCTCGCGCGCCTAGCCACCAGCGCATGGGACGCGCGCGACAACCTCATCGTGCAAGCCGTCGAGGCCACTGTGCAGCTCTACGGCCACGGCGGCGCCAATCTGGCGCTGGCCTTGCAGGCGCTGCGCAGCCGGCCCGGCAGCGTGCCGGTCACTGAGCGCCACGCCGTCAGCCGCGCCAACGTCGAGGCCGGCTCCATGCTGTTCGTGCGCCACCTGGTGGACGTGCGGCAGCCGGTCACCGTCACGCCCAGTTGGACTACCTGGACCGAGGGCATGGGCTGGGAGCGCGAGGCCTTCGGCGTGCGCTTGCTGGCCGGCTTTGCCGGCCCGGTGGGCGGGCACATCGACATCGCCTACACGCCAGAGGGCAGCGCCGAGAGCCTGGACGCCTTCGGCGCCGACGGGCGCGAGCTGGGCCTGAGCTACACCGGCCTCAACGCCCACGATGGCCGCCCGGTGCGCCTGGACTGCTGGCGCGCCGCCCCCGCGCTCGATGGCGGCGTGCAGCCCATCAGCGAGAGCGCCGGCACCCTGACCCTCAAGTTCGCGCTGCGCCCCGTGCGCGCGCCGCAACAAGACCGGCCCGCGTGGTTCCGCATGCAGCGCGGCCAATACCAATAACCGATATGTCGCTCCTGCAACTCGCGCGCGGTTTGTGGACGGGCTGGAAGCCCTCAGAAAACCCTTTTTCCACGCCCAACGGCATGGAAGAAAACCTCCGTCTCATCGACGATCATCTGGCGCTGTACACGTTGGCGCCGCCGCTGCCAGCCGGCAGCGATCTGCCGCAGGATGCAGTCGATGGAGATGGGCAGCTTAAAAACGAGGTGACCGCAACTACGCCGGTAGTCGTCGACTTCGGCGCCAAGCTGCGCAATACCATGATCGACAACCTCGGCGATCTGGCGGCCACGGCGGTAACGGATTTCAAAAACCTGCGCAGCGCTGTCGCCAGCGTGCTGAAAGGCATTGCAGCCGACATCATGCGCAGCGGCGTCAAGGAGGCGCTCAAAAGCGTTTTCAGCACGAGTGGCAGCAGCGGTTCGGGCGGCGGTCTTTGGGGCAGCATCTTTTCCGCCGTCGGCAGCATGTTTGGCGCCGGCAAAGCCGAAGGCGGCTACATTCGCGGCCCCGGCACCGCCACCAGCGACAGCATCCCGGCGATGTTGAGCAACGGCGAATTCGTGCAACCAACGCGCGCGGTGCAGCACTACGGCACCGGCTTCATGGAGGCGGTGCGCACGCTGCAACTGCCCAAGCCCCGCTACGCCTTCGGCGGCCTGGTGCAGGCCAGCCAGCGGGCGCGCTTTGCCACGGGCGGCCTGGTGGGCGCTGGCGCGGCGCAAGGCACGCCGAACGTGTCGATCGAGATCACCAACACCGGCACGCCGCAGCGCGTGGTGCAGCAGACGTCGGAGTCGCAACTGCGCGGCGCGGTGATCCGCATCATGCTGGACGACGAGCGCAACGGCGGCCCGTATTCGCGCCGTCCGCGCAGGGGCTGAATATGGCCTACACGCGCTTTCCAGACTATGCCCAATGGCTGGCCGACGATTACGGCATCACGTCCGGCGGTGACCTGAACCGCGACGAGATGGAAGACGGCTACGTCCACCAGTCGCCCAAGACCTCACTGGGCCGCCACGAGTTGAGCCTGACCTACCGCCTCGCGTCACAGGCCGATTACGAAGCGTTCGAGGCCTGGCGGCGCGACGACCTGGCCAATGGCGCGCGCTACTTCGCCTGGCCCGACGTGGCCGACCCGTCGGGCAACACGCTGCGGCGCGCGCGCATCGTCTCGGGTCAAGTGCAATACAAGGCGCTGACCGATCGCTTCGACCACTGGTCGGCCAGCTTCACGCTCGAATACTGGGCCTGACATGCCGCGCCGCTCCGCCAACTACAACCAGGCCGTGACGGCCATCGCCGCGTCCGAACAGCCGCTGGTGCTGCTGGAGCTGCACCACGCCCTGATCGAGCGCCCCCTGCGTTACGTGAACGACGTGCAGGACGTGCTCAGCAACGGCGAGGTCTATACGGCGGGCAACTTCGCCTTCACCCTGCCCGACGACAAAGAGCGCCAGACGCCGCGCGCACGGCTGCAAATCAGCAACCTGGGCGGCGCGGTGGGCACGCTGCTGGAGCGCACTGGCGGCGGGCGCGGCGCCTGGCTGCGCGTGCGCACCATCCTGCGCAGCGCGCCGGACTTCGTGGAAGACGAACTTATCCTGGGCCTGAGCAACGTCGAAGTGACGACGGCGACGATGACCGGCGAACTGGGCTACGACGACGTGCTCAACAAAGCCGGCACCGCCTACACCTACCGCCCCGAGGCCGCGCCGGGGCTGTTCTGATCATGACGACACTCGCTGCCGTGCCGTTCAATTCCCCTCCCGTGGAGGGGTGGCCGAAGGCCGGGGTGGTTTCCCCTTCCGTGGAGGGGTGGCGCGAAGCGACGGGGTGGTTTCTCCTTCCCCCGTTGGGGGAAGGCTGGGATGGGGGCCGAGATGACGCACTGGTCTGACCACTACATCGGCATACCCTACGCGCAAATGGACTGTGCGCAGTTGGTCGAGAAAGTGCTGCGCGAGCAGTTCGCCACCACCGTGATCTGGCCATTCCAACGGGACGACGATCTGGAACGCTACTCGGGCCTGATCGTGCAGCACCGCGATGAATTCGTCCGCCCCATCGACGTTCCGCGCGACGGCTGTGGGGTGCTGATGTTCTTCAGGGGCCGCAGCGCCCACATGGGCCTGTACGCGCTGATGGGCGGCCAGGGCTACGTGCTGCACAGCGACGCCATCTTCGGCGCCAGCGTGCGCATGCCGCTGGAGCGCGTGCGCCGCCTGTACAAGATCGAGGGCTTCTATGACTGGCTCTGAGCCGCCGCCGGGCCACCCCAAGGCGGGTCAGCCCCCTCGGGGGGCAGCGCATCACGCGCAGCGGGGGAGCGTGGGGGCTTCATGCCTGCTGGGCCACATCGGCGTCATCTACTGCCCCAACCCGCTGCGCCCGGCCAGCGAGCGGCAGGTGCACCGCTTGGCGATCACCAGTTGCGACACCATCGCCAGCCTGGTGCAGCGCCTGGGTCTGGCCGCCACGCCGCTGGCGGCCACGCTCAACGGTACTGCGGTGCCGCGCCGGCGCTGGCGCCGCACGCGCGTGCGCGCCTTTGACGTGCTGGTGCTGCAACAGGTCGCGCGCGGCGCCTCGATAGCCCTGTGGGTCGGTGAATCGGCGACGGCGGCCGGCAAGTCGGTGGGCTGGGCGACGGTGCTGGCCATGGCGGCTTACGTGGCTTTCAACGTTGTCGTCAGCATGGCCCTGTCGATGCTGGCCAATGCGCTGGCGGGCAACAAGTCCAACCGGCAGACCGACGACAGCAGCCCCACCGCCTACTCCATCGAGGGCGGCAGCAACAGCGTGCGCCCCTACGAGCCGCTGCCGCTGGTGCTGGGCGAGCACCGCCTGTTTCCCGACTACGCCAGCCGCCCGTTTGCCGAGTTCGTCGAGGACGAAACCACCACGCACGAAGTCATCAACAACACGCCCGCTTTCGAGCCGCGCACGCCGCCCGAGTGGAGCTATACGCCGGGCAAGGATCAATGGTCGCCGATCACGCCCGCGCCGCCGTGGACGCTGATCGCCACCAGCGCCGTCGGCGACATCGGCACCTACGAATACTACGGCGACAACGCCGCGCGCACCTACAACCGGCCTTTTGGTTTTCCGAGCGGCGTGATCACCCAGCCGCACACCTTTGTGGTGCGGCACTCGCCCTTCAGTTGGGAGGACGACGCGATCACGGATTACGAGAGTTGGCTGACCACCCAGCAACCCCCCGATTTCGGCGGCGGCCCTGTCAATTGGCGCCCCATCGACGGCAGCGATCTGCCGGTGCTGGTGCGCTATGGCCGCATCGAGATCGAGCACACAGAGCGCTTGACCAGCATCTTCAACTTCGGCTTCGGCGACCTCGCCATCGACGATCTGCGCGTCGGCAGCACGCCGCTGGACAGCTACGTCGGCTGGCAGCTCGACGCCGCGCGCGTGCCGCCGGGCCAAGGCGAGTGCACCGTGCTCACCGGCTACAGCAGCGAGGAGTGGCCCACCGACGACTACCCCG
This sequence comes from Desulfovibrionaceae bacterium, assembly GCA_009778355.1. GTDB lineage: Bacteria > Pseudomonadota > Gammaproteobacteria > Burkholderiales > Burkholderiaceae_C > Ottowia. The sequence goes on from WRJY01000328.1 coordinate 13,524, forward strand.
ACGACTGCCAGATCGTCGAAGGCGGCAAGCTGGAACAGCGCGACCAAGTGCTCAATGACGGCTGGATCGAGCGCACCGGCAAACCCGCCCGCTACGTGCAGATCGACCTGGCCGGGCGGCTGTTCAAGCAAGGAGACGGCATCGAGGAGCTGACGTGCACCTTCGAGTTCCACTATCGCCGCGCCGGCAGCAGCGCATGGGTGCCGCTGGATGTCAGCCCCGCTACCGTGATCAACACCGACACCACGATCTGGCGCCAGACCTTCAGCCAGGCGTTCGATTTCGACGTCGACGCCCTGCGCGTGCGCCGCCTCACGCCCGAGCCGACCGACGCGCGCGAGGTCAGCGAGATGGAGCTGACGCGCGTCAAGTTCTTCCGCTGGCCCACCGCCCTTTATCCGGCGCAGCAGCGCCGGGCGCTGATGCTGCGCGCCTCCGGCCAGATCAATGGCCGCATCGACCGCCTCTCGGCCATGGTGCGCGCCAAACACTGGTGCTGGAGCAGCGCCGCGCCGTGGAGCGGCAGCTACCCCGGTGACGGCGGCGCGTGGGCGTGGGGCTATACGGTCAATCCGGCTTGGCTGTTCCTGTTCTACGCGCGCGGCGGCTTTCTCAACCCCAAGACTGCACCCGCGCACCTGGGCCTGGCCGGCTGGCTCGACGAACCTGCGCCCGGCAACGGCGAGCGTTTGTTTGGCGCCGGCCTGACGAACGACCGCATCGACTACGCCAGCATCGTCGCCTGGGGCCAGTTCTGCGCCGCCCACGGCTTGGAGTGCCGCAAAGTGGTGACCGAGGCGCGCAGTTGCGGCGACGTGCTCGACGAGATCGCCGCCGCCGGGCGCGGCTCCAAGACCTGGGCCACCGGCAAATTGGGCGTCGTATGGGAAGCCGCCGGGCAGCCCGACGTGGCCGCCTTCGGCATGGCCAACATCATCGCCGGCTCGTTCAGCGTGCAGTACCTGACCGACGACACCGTCGATGAGTACGCGCTGGAGTTCACCGACTCGGGCGCCGACTATGAAGCCGGTACGGTGTACGCCGTGGTGCCCGGCGTCACGCTGCCGGTCAACCAGCAGACCGAGCGGGCCGCGTACTCCATGCCCAAGGCGCAGGCGCAGCGCCTGGTCAACCTGCTGGCCGCCGGAAAGCATTACCACCGCCGGACCATTACCTGGGAAACGGGCCTGTTCGGCGCCAACGTGCAGCGCGGCGACATCGTGCGCCTGGCGCACGATCTCACCAAGTGGGCGCACAGCGGACGCTTGACGGCGGTTGAGCTGCGCAACGCCAAGGTCACCCGCGTCCACCTTGCAGCCGAGGTCGGGAGCACCGATGCCGGAGCGCGTTTCTGGCTGTGGATCGGCAAGCCCGACGGCGGCTACCTGAGCGTGGAGTGCGCGCCGCCCACGGAGCGCACGCGCGAGTTGGCGGTGATCGGGAACTGGCCCGCAGCCGACGCGCCCGGCTGGATCGACGCCGGCGCCGGCGACGCCAGTTGCAACCAGGCCAGCCACTGGCCCGACTCGGTGCCCGAAGACTGGGCCTTCCTGGCCGGCCCCGAGCCCACGCCCGGCAAGCGCGTGCGCATCGTCAACACCGAAGCCACCTCCGAGCGCCGCCTGCGCATCGTCGCGCGTGACGAATACGAGGCGTACTACCCCATGGAGTGGGGCCTGAACAACCCCGGCCCCGCCCCCAGCGGCGAGCGCGTCATCGCCCGCGCCTTCAACCTGGCCGCGCTGCCGACGGATGCCGGCGGCATCCGTCTGGCGTGGGAGCTGGAGGCCGCCAACGGCGCCGACGTGCGCGTTGCAGCCAACCACGGCCCCAGCCAGCAAGTGCCCATCCAGGGCCACCTGACAGTCCCTGGCCGCGAACTGCTGCTGCCCGCCTACAAGCCGGGCACGCACCTGTCCATCTCCATCCTCCCCGTCGCCGCCGGCACGCCAACGGCCATCGAGGGCGACTCATTGGAGATCACCGTGACGTAGCAAAAAAGACGGGCGACTGCTGCCGGTGCTACGAACACCGACAACAGCCCCGAACATGCAGCCGTAACTGCAAGCCCGGCGAAGACCCGCCACCTGTCGACAGGCGGTGTCGAGCCTATCAGTGTTTTCTTACGCGGAAAAAGGCTTGCACACCATGCAAAACCATGAACAGATCAGATGCGGCACTTGCCGCCGCAAATTGGCAGAGGGACAATACTTGCGCCTGTCGATCAAGTGTCGGCGTTGCGGCACGATCAACCGGTTGCGGGCCACGCGCCCCATGCCCGAGCGCCATCGAGCGTCCAGCCTTACGAGGACGCCCGATGAAAAGTTACCCGATTCCCCTGCACCCTGACGAAAAGCCGCCCCGATCCGTGCTGCGCTACCTGGGCGGCAAATGGCGCATCGCACCGTGGGTCATCTCGCACCTGCCGCCGCACCGCATCTACGTCGAGCCATTCGGCGGCGCGGCATCCGTGCTGCTGCGCAAGCCGCGCAGTCCGGTCGAGGTCTACAACGATCTCGACGAAGAGATCGCCGGCATCTTCACCGTCATACAGGACCCGGCCCAGTGCCAGGCGCTGATGCGGCGCCTGCGCCGCGTGCCCTACGGCCGCGTGGCATTCGAGCAGTCGTTTTGTCCAAGCCGCGACAGCGTCGTGCGCGCACAGCGCGCCATCACGCGGGCGTATCTGGCCTTCCACCACGGCTCGCTGTTCGATCTACGCAAACACACCTTCGCCGACGCCCGCCACCGCACCGGCCACGCCAAATCACACGAATGGGCCAGCTACCCGCGCACCCTGGCGTTCGTGCACCGCAGGCTCCAAGGCGTGGTCATCGAGCGCCGCGATGCCATCGACGTGATCCGCGCCCAGGACACCCCCGACACTCTGTTCTACGTCGACCCGCCCTACGTCCCCAGCACCCGCAGCGACACCAGCTACCGCTGCGAGCTGACCGAAGAGCACCACGCCGAACTGCTGGACCGTCTGCGCGCAGTCAAGGGCATGGTGGTGCTCTCCGGCTACCCGTCAGCGCTGTACGACCGGGTACTGGCTGGCTGGCAACGCGCCGAGCTGCCCACCCGAGCCGCCGGCAGTTCGCGCCCCAGGCGCGAGGTGCTGTGGCTATCCCCTTCAGCCAGCAAGGCCCTTGCTTCTTGCAACGGTGACAATTAGCTTTCACGTACTGCAATAATTCCCCAATGGATTTATCGCGCCGCGCTTTACCAGGCGGCTCCGGCTGAACGGCCTCAAGCGCCCATCACGCTCCGCAACATCACGCCGCCCCGCCGCCAACGCCAGCCACGAAAAATGCCTGACTTCCCTGCCGCGCCCCGCCCAAGCTGGCGCAACGCCTTGCGCGTGTACCTGGCGCCCGCGAACCTGCGCATGGTGACGCTGGCCTTTTCCACTGGCCTGCCGTTTCTGCTGACGCAGGGAACGCTGGCATTCCGCTTGAGCGAGGCAGGCATCAATATCGACACCATCGGCTTTCTGAGTTGGGTCGGCATGGCCACCTACGGCTTCAAATGGGCTTGGGCGCCGCTGGTGGACCGCATGCCGCTGCCGGGCCTGACGCGCTGGCTGGGCCGCCGGCGCAGTTGGCTGCTGCTGTCGCAGGCGGCGGTGGCGCTGGGGCTGGCCGGCATGGCCCTGGCCGACCCGCGCGCGGCGCTGGCTCCGCTGGTGTGGTGCGCGCTGGCGGTGGCGTTCGCATCGGCCACGCAGGACATCGCGCTGGACGCCTATCGCATCGAATCGGCCCCCACGCAGGAGCAACCGGCGCTGGCCGCCACCTACCAGGTAGGCTACCGCCTGGCGATGATCTGTGCCAGCGCCGGCGTGCTGTGGCTGGCCGCCCGCGCCCAGGGCGCGGCTACCGGCTACGACAACGCGGCCTGGCAGACGGCGTATCTGGTGATGGCGGCGTTGATGGCGGTGGGCATGGTCACGGTGCTGACCGCGCCGGAGCCAGCGCCCGCGCCGCTGCCGCCCGCGCGCAGCGCCGCCGAATGGGTGCAGGGCGCGCTGGTCGAGCCGTTCGCCGACTTCATCCGCCGCTACAAGTGGCAGGCGGCGCTGATCCTGGCGCTGATCGCCATCTACCGCATCAGCGACGAGGTGATGGGCGTCATGGCCAACCCGTTCTACGTGCACATGGGCTACACCAAGGACCAGGTGGCGGCGGTGAGCAAGGTCTTCGGCGTGGTGATGACGCTGACCGGCGGCTTCGTCGGCGGCGCGCTGGCGCTGCGCTTTGGCGTCATGCGCGTCCTGATGCTGGGCGCGTCACTGTCGGTGGTAAGCAACCTGCTGTTCGCCTGGCTGGCCAGCCACGGCCCCAGCGTGCCCGGCGGGGCAGCCATGAGCGCCAGCGCTCAGCTCGCGCTCGCCTGGCAGGCCGGCTACCGCCCCAGTGTGCCGGCGCTGGTGGCGGTGATCTCGGCGGACAACCTGTCCGGCGGCATGGCGCAGGCGGCGTTCGTGGGCTACCTGTCGAGCCTGACCAACATCCGCTACTCGGCCACGCAGTACGCGCTGTTTTCGTCGCTGATGCACCTGGCGCCCAAGTTCATCGGCGGCTTTACGGGCGTTTACGTCAAAGCCTTTGACTACCCGGTCTTTTTCACCACCACGGCGGCGCTGGGCCTGCCGGTGCTGCTGCTGGTGGCGCTGGCGGCGCGGGCGCAGGGCGGTTGGAATCCGGCGCGGAAATAGTGCCTTGAACCTGGAAACGGCAGTTGAACGCGCTTGTATGGAAGGTTGCAAGCGATCAACTGCCGTTTCCAGGTTCAATCCAACCTGCGGCCTTCTAAACGGTTTTGACTGAACGCTCGCCGACCGCCACGCGTGCCCGCAGCCGGCTCAACGTCGGGCATTGTGCCGCCGGGGGGCAACACGCTGGCCACGGTCATGCGGTTCAGGGCGTCGGCGGCCCACCAGCGGGCCAGGGCCGGGTCGGGCTTGAGCAGCAGTTTTTCCATCAGGGGCCGCAAGCTTTGGCGTTCCGGCTGTAGCAGCAGCACGCGGCGCGGGTCATCGATCTGCATGCCGCCGAGCTGGCCGACCCAATCGAGTTCGCGCAGCGCCTCCAGCGCGGGCGACAGTTGCAGCGCGTCCACTTGCAGCCGGGCGGCCAGTTGCGGCAGCGTGAGGCCGCGCGCCGGCGTGCCCTGTGCCTGCGCCAGCGCCTGCAGCACTTCGACGGCCAGTTGAAAGTCCCAGCCCGGCCCGCCGCCGCGCCGCGCCACGCCCGACAACAAAGTGGGCAGGTAGGCCGCGATGACGGCGCCCAGCAGCACGATCAGCCACGACAGGTAAATCCACAGCAGCAGAATCGGTACGGTGGCAAACGTGCCGTAGATCAGCGAATAGCCGGGCACGCGCGACAGGTAAAAACCCAGCCCCCACTTGGCCAGCCCCAAGCCGGCGGCGACGAACAGGGCGCCGGCCAGCGCGTGCTTGTATTTCACCGGCGTGTGGGGCACGAAGCGGTACAGCAGCGTCAGCCCCAGCGTCATCAGCAAAAACTGCGCGGCGCCCAACAGCAAATTGGCGCCGCCGCCGATGCCCGGCAGCCAGCCGCGCGAGGCCGTCAGCACGTAGGAGGTGATTGCCAGGCTGGCGCCCAGTACCAGCGGCCCCAACGTCAGCGCCGCCCAGTACACCAGAATGCGCTGGCCCAGCGGGCGCGGCGCGCTCACGCGCCAGATGGCGTTGAGCGTGTGGTCGATGGTCAGCATCAGCGAGATGGCGGTGAACAGCAGCGCCGCCAGGCCCGCCGCGCCCAGTCCGCTGGCCTTGGTGGCGAACTGGTTCAGGTAGCCCATGACGTGGCTGGCGATGCCGGCGGGGATCAGGCTGTCGATCAGCCAGTGTTCCAGCGCGTCGCGCAGGCGCGCGAAGATCGGAAACGCAGTGAACACCGACAGCACCACCGCGAACAGCGGCACCAGCGCCAGCACGGTGGTGAAGGTGAGCGCGCTGGCCGTCATGCTCAACCGGTCCTGGCGAAAACGCTCGCGCAACGTGGCCGCGGTGGGCAGCACGGGAAAATCGGTGACGCCGGTGATGAAGGTCTTTAGCCGCGCTTGCAGCCGCCCGGTATTCATGCTCGGTATCATGCCATCCTCTCATGTCAGCCAGCCCAGCCCTTCTGCCTCCTGCCGCGCCCACGCCCGCCGCGCGGGCCACGCGCCTGGCCGCGGTGTCGAGTCTGCTGGCGCTGATCGCGCTGGCGCTGGTCTGGGAGCTGTGGCTGGCGCCGCTGCGGCCCGGCGGCTCCTGGCTGGCGCTCAAGGCGGTGCCGCTGCTGCTGCCCCTGTCCGGCCTGCTGCGCTACCGGATGTTCACCTACCGCTGGGTGGCGCTGTTCGTGTGGCTGTATTTTCTTGAAGGCGTGGTGCGGGCCGTCAGCGACCGGGCGCCGTCATCGGGATTCGCCCTGGCCGAGGCGCTGCTCACGCTGGCGCTGTTTGCCGCCTGCGCCGCCCACGTGCGGCTGCGCCAGCGGCAGGCCAAGGCTTTGCAACATGACGCCGCCGCTCTCCCTGCTGCCTGAGGCGCTGCGCCAGATCGTCGGCGCGGCCCATGTGTTGACGGGCGGCGACTTGATCGCCTACGAGCGCGACTGGCGCCAGC
>WRJY01000329.1 GCA_009778355.1 Desulfovibrionaceae bacterium
AACCCTTCGGGCAAGGCAGTCAAAGGCCGCACTCGTCGTTGCGCGTCTTGCCCATGCAGCAGCATGAACTGCGACGCGCGCCTCGATTGAGGCCTTTGACTGCCTTGCGGGCACCATGAAAATAGTGTGAACAGGCCCTAATTGAAGTTCAACCTGAAAACGGCAGTTGGATGCGCCCGCCAGCGCCCCGTTTCCAGCCTCACCCGAAATTCAACGTTCTCACCCCGTCCAGCGTGCCCAGCAGGCAGACTTGGGCTTTTTGGCGCGCGAACACGCCTACAGTGACCACGCCGGGCCACTGGTTGACGCTGGATTCAAAGGCCAGCGGGTCGTCGATGGACAGCCCGTGCACGTCCAGAATGTGCTGGCTATTGTCGGTGACCACTGGCTGGCCGTCTCTGGTGCGCGGCATTGCCTGCCCGCCCAGAGCGGCGAACTGCCGCGCGATGCGCTGCGCGGCCATCGGGATTACTTCTACCGGCAGGGGGAAGGCGCCCAGTTTGCCGACCAGTTTCGATTCGTCGGCAATGCAGATGAAGCGGCGCGATTGCGCGGCGACGATTTTCTCGCGCGTCAGCGCCGCGCCGCCGCCCTTGACCATGTGGCCCTGGCCGTCGATTTCGTCGGCGCCATCGATGTAGACGGCGATTTCGCCCACGTCGTTGCAGTCGAACACCGCAATGCCCAGCGCCCGCAGCCGGGCCGTGGAGGCGTCCGATGACGACACCGCGCCGGCGATGCGGTCCTTGATGCGCCCCAGTTCGTCGATGAACTTGTTGACCGTGGAGCCCGTGCCCACGCCCACGATTTCGCCCGGCGCCACGTAGTCCAGCGCCGCGCGGCCCACCATTGCCTTGAGTTCGTCTTGCGTCATTTGCGACAATTCCGGATGAGTGTGAAAGATCATTATCCGATGGCATGGTTTCCCTACGGCTTGGCGCGGCCTTTTTTGTTCAGCCTCGATCCCGAGACGGCGCACGAGCGCGCCGTCGAGCTGCTCGCCAGGGGCGGCGGCACCCCATTGCAATGGGCCTGGTGCAATGGCCGCGTGGACGACCCGGTGCGGCTGGCGGGCCTGACTTTTCCCAACCGCGTGGGTCTGGCCGCGGGGCTGGACAAGAACGCCCGCGCCATCGACGGCCTGGGCGCCATGGGCTTTGGTTTTGTCGAAGTGGGCACCGTCACGCCCCTGGCGCAGCCCGGCAACCCGAAGCCGCGCATGTTCCGCCTGCCCGCGGCCCAGGCGCTGATCAACCGCATGGGCTTCAACAACGACGGGCTGCAAGCCTTCGTCGCCAACGTCAAACGCTCCCGCTTTCATGGCGCGCATGACGGCGCGCGCCAGCGCATGATTCTGGGCCTGAATATCGGCAAGAACGCGGCCACGCCCATCGAGCGCGCCACCGACGACTACCTGGCCTGCCTGGCTGGCGTGTACCCCTATGCCGACTATGTTGCCGTCAACATCTCCAGCCCCAACACCAAAAACCTGCGCGACTTGCAGGGCGACGCCGCGCTGCACGCGCTGCTGGCCGCGCTGAAATCGCGCCAAGCCGAACTGGCCGACCAGCACGGCAAGCAGGTGCCGCTGTTTTTGAAGATCGCGCCCGATCTGGATCAGCCGCAGGTGCAGGCCATTGCCGACGCGCTGCGCCAGCACGCCATCGAGGGCGTGATCGCCGCCAACACCACCTTGTCGCGCGAGGCGGTTGCGGGCCTGCCGCACGCGCAGGAGGCCGGGGGCCTGTCGGGCGCGCCGGTGCGCGAGGCCAGCAACCGCGTCATCGGCCAGTTGCGCGCCGCGCTGGGGCCGGGCTTTCCCATCATCGGCGTCGGCGGCATCCTGAGCGGCGCCGACGCCGTGGCCAAGATCGAGGCTGGCGCCGATGCGGTGCAGATTTACACCGGCCTGATCTACAAAGGCCCGGCGCTGGCCGGCGAAGCGGCGCGCGCGCTGCGCGCCCGCCGGGTGTTGCCAGCACGCGGCGCTTGAGGACGGCATTGTGCTGCGCGGGCTCTTGCCGCTGCCGTCCGGGTGCTACATTGCCCGGCGTGACATATTCAAAGCACACTGATGGCCTCTGAAACCGGGATGACCGCGCCGCGCCTGCACCTGGCCGGCATCACCAAACGCTACCCGGGCGTGGTGGCCAATGACGATGTGGCGCTGACGGTGCAGCCGGGCGAGATTCACGCCGTGCTGGGTGAAAACGGCGCCGGCAAGAGCACGTTGATGAAGGTGATCTACGGCGCCGTGCAGCCCGACGCCGGCCAGATGCGCTTCGACGGCCAGCCGGTGCGCGTTCACAACCCGCAGCAGGCGCGCCGGCTCGGCATTGCCATGGTGTTCCAGCATTTCAGCCTGTTCGAGACGCTGTCGGTGGCCGAGAACGTGTGGCTGGGGCTGGACGCAGCGGGTCTTTCACTGGCCGAGGTCACGCGCCGCATCGCCCAGACCGCTGCCGCCTACGGGCTGGACATCGACCCGGCGCGGCCAGTGCACACCCTGGGCGTGGGCGAGATGCAGCGGGTGGAAATCATCCGCGCGCTGCTGACCGGCCCGCGCCTGCTGATTCTGGACGAGCCGACGTCGGTGCTGACGCCGCAGGCGGCCGAAACGCTGTTTGTCACCTTGCGCCAGTTGGCGACCGAGGGGTGCAGCATTCTTTACATCAGCCACAAGCTGCACGAAATCCGCGCGCTGTGCTCGGTCTGCACGGTGATGCGCGCGGGCCGCGTTGCCGGCGTGTGCGATCCGCGCCAGGAAAGCAATGCCTCGCTGTCGCGCCTGATGATCGGCGCCGAGCCGCCGGCGCTGCAACACCACGCGCGCGCGCCGGGCCCGGTGGCGCTGCGGGTTGAGCAGCTTGACCTGGAACGCGAATCACCCTTCGGCGTGGACTTGCACGAGGTGTCATTGCACGTATGCGCGGGCGAGGTGGTGGGCATCGCGGGCGTGTCGGGCAGCGGCCAGCGCGAACTGCTTTTCGCGCTGTCGGGCGAGGACCGGCGCGCGCCGGCGGCGTCGATTTCGATTGCCGGTCAGCCGGCGGGGCATTTGCCGCCACACCAGCGGCGCGCGCTGGGCCTGCACTTCGTACCCGAGGAACGCCTGGGCCGCGGCGCCGTGCCCGAGATGAGCCTGGCGCACAACCTGCTGCTGACCCGCCACGACAGCGTTGGCCCGCTGGGCTGGCTGCGCACCGGCGCGCTGCGCGCGCAGGCGGCGGGCATCATCGGGCGCTTCGGCGTCAAGGCCGCCGGGCCGGACGCGGCGGCGCGCTCGTTGTCGGGCGGCAATCTGCAAAAGTACATCATGGGCCGCGAGATCGACGCCCAGCCGGCGCTGCTGATCGCCGCCCAGCCGACCTGGGGCGTGGACGTGGGCGCGGCGGCGCAGATTCGCGCCGAAATTCTGGCGTTGCGCGACGCCGGCTGCGCCGTGCTGGTGGTCAGCGAGGAGCTCGACGAGCTGTTCGAGCTTTGCGACCGCCTGCACGTCATCGCCAAGGGGCGGCTTTCACCCTCGGTGGCCTGCAAGCACGCCACGGCGCTGCAGATCGGCGAATGGATGAGCGGCCTGTGGCACGGCAGCGTGCAACGGCGCCTGCACGACATGGAAACGGAGGCCGCCCATGCTGCGCCTTGAGCCGCGCGACGCGCCATCGCGCGCCTGGACCTGGGCTTCGCCGCTGCTGGCGCTGGCTGTCACGGCGCTGATCGGCATCGCCCTGTTCGCGGCGCTGGGCAAGGACCCGGCGCGCGGGCTGCTGGTGTTCTTCTGGGAGCCGGTCAAATCGGCCTACGCGCTGGGCGAACTGGGCATGAAGGCCACGCCGCTGCTGCTGATCGCGCTCGGGCTGGCGGTGTGCTTTCGCTCCAACGTGTGGAACATCGGCGCCGAGGGGCAATTCATCATCGGCGCCGTCTGCGCCGGCGGCGTGGCGCTGCTGGCCAGCAAGGACACGGGCCGCTGGATCGTGCTGGCGGTGCTGCTGGCCGGCGTGCTGGGCGGCATGGCCTGGGCCGCCGTGGCGGCGCTGCTGCGCGATCGCTTCAACGCCAGCGAAATCCTGGTCAGCCTGATGCTGGTCTATGTGGCCGCGCAGGTGCTGAACTACCTGGTCTTTGGCCCCTGGAAAGACCCGGCGGGCTACAACTTTCCGCAAACGCGCGGCTTCGATGCGGTCACGCAAATTCCGCGGCTGATGAACGGCTCGCGCCTCAACCTGGGCCTGCTGCTGGCCTTGGCGGGCAGCGCGCTGCTGTGGCTGGTTTTGTTTCGCACCCGCGGCGGCTTTGCCCTGCAAGTCAGCGGCCTGGCCCCGGCGGCGGCGCGCTACGCGGGCTTTTCGTCGCGCCGGGCGCTGTGGACGGCGCTGCTGGTCTCGGGCGGCGCGGCGGGCCTGGCCGGCGCGCTGGAAGTGGCCGGGCCGGTCGGCCAGCTCACGCCCTATGTGCCGGCGGGCTACGGCTTTGCGGCCATCATCGTGGCCTTTGTCGGACGGCTGCACCCGCTGGGCATGGTGCTGTCGGCGATCCTGATGAGCATGTTCTACATCGGCGGCGAACTGGCGCAGTCGCGCCTGGGCCTGCCCAAATCGCTGACTGGCGTGTTCCAGGGCCTGCTGCTGTTCGCGCTGCTGGCCTGCGACACGCTGGTCAATTACCGCGTGCGTGTCAGTTATCCGTGGCGCCGCCGCGCCACCGGCGACGCATGAGACATCAAGAAACAAAAGGCCGCAAAGCAGGCCATGCCAGGGCAGCCGTGGACGGACTTGCGCCGGCCAGTGGCTGCGCCCCTCCTCCAAGAGCCTGTTTACAGGCTCGCCAGAGAGGGGGGAAGCCGCGCCAGCGGCTCAGGGGGGTGTTCTGGTGATGAACACTTACGCCCTGCTGCTGGCCGCCACGCTGGACGCCGGCACCGTGCTGGCCATCGCGGCCCTGGGCCTGCTGGTCAACGAAAAGGCCGGCATCGTCAACCTGGGCGCCGAGGGCATGATGCTGTGCGCCGCCCTTGCCGGCTTCGCCGCCGTGGCGCACACCGGCAGCGACTGGGCCGGTTTTGCCGCCGGCATGGCCGCTGGCGCGTTGCTGGCGGCGGCATTCGGCGTACTGGTGATCTGGCTCAATACCAACCAGTACGCCACCGGGCTGGCGCTGAGCCTGTTCGGCGCCGGGTTCTCGGCCTTCGCCGGCATCGGCTACGTGCAGGCCAAGCTGCCGCAACGGCCACGGTTCAACGCACTGGGGCTGGGCGACATCCCCGTCATCGGGCCGGCGCTGTTCAGGCACCACCCGCTGGTCTATGGCGCCGTGCTGCTGGCGCTGGGCCTGATCTGGTTCTTGTACCGTACCCGCGCCGGGCTGGTGCTGCGCGCGGTGGGCGAATCGCCACAGTCGGCGCACGCGCTGGGCTACCCGGTGCGGCGCATCCGGCTGGCGGCGGTGGTGTCCGGCGGCGCGCTGTGCGGGCTGGCGGGAGCCTACCTGTCGCTGATCTACACGCCGCTGTGGGTGGAAGGCATGGTGGCCGGCAAAGGCTGGATTGCGCTGGCGCTGACCACCTTCGCCACCTGGCGGCCAGCGCGCGTGCTGCTGGGCGCCTACCTGTTCGGCGGCGTGACCATGTTGCAATTTCACCTGCAAGGCCAGGGCGTGCAAGCGCCCAGCCAGTTCCTGACCATGCTGCCCTACCTGGCCACCATCGTGGTGCTGGCGCTGATCTCGCGCAACCCGGCCTGGGTTCGCGCCAACATGCCGGCATCGCTGGGCAAGCCGTTTTATCCGGGGAGTTGAGCTGGCTTTTGGCCACGGCGTCAAAAATTGTGACGACTGTCGCCTCCGCTGCAGTCCAGTGAGATACTACCTGTTCGTTATTTGCACGCTTCGGATGAAAGCATCGCTGCCCATGACCCGAAGCTCGCGCTTGAGCAATTTCCCGGTTCCTGTCCTTGGCAGCGTGTCCATGATTCGTACCTCTTTCGGCACCTTGAATCCGCCAAGTCTTTGGCGCACGAAATTGCGCAACTCGTCGGCGTCAAAATCCATGCCTTCCCGCAGCGCAACAGCCGCCACGACAGATTCGCCCCAATGCGGATCGGGTATGCCGAATACCGCGATTTCAGCAATGGCCGGATGTTCGGCAATGACATTTTCGATGTCGGCAGGATGGATATTGACGCCGCCGCTGATAATCAAATCCTTTTTTCGCCCGACAATATAATAATAACCATCGGCATCACGCCGTGCGAGATCCCCGGTTGCAAGCCAGCCATCGTGAAAAGCATCTGCCGTTGCCGTCGGGTTACGCCAATAGCCCGGCGTGACATTATCACCCTTGACTTCGAGTTCGCCAATTTCTTCGGCTCCCAGCGGCTGGCCTGTGTCATCGACAATCCGCATCTGCACGCCTGAAAGAGGGCGGCCTATTGATCCGGGATGGGTGCGGTGGTCAATTTTGCCGAGCATCGACGCGTGCGAAGTCACTTCGGTCATGCCGAAGGCGTGCAGCAGGCGGTCGCCCAGAATTTCAAGCGCGGACACTAATCGCGGTCCAACGATGGCCGCTGCTCCGTATTCGAGCGTTTGCAGCGACGAAAGGTCTCTTTGCGGACGATCCGGTGCATCGAGCATCGAATAAAGCACCGTCGGCACGGTGAACATGAAATTCACGCGATGTTTTTCGATGGCATTGAATATGGCGTCCGGAGTCACCTTGGGCATGAAAACCGTAGTTCCGCCTGCCAGTAAATGTACATAGGTAAAAATATTGGCGGCGTGATAGAGCGGACTGACCTGGAGATTGACGCTGTCTTTTTGAATGCCGACGAATTGCTGGTATTGCGCAATATCTGAAATCAGGTTTCGATGCGTGAGAATGGTGCCTTTCGGCCCGGACGTGGTGCCGCTGGTGTAGAGCAAAACGGCCGGATCATCCGGTGCAAGATCAAGCGGCAGCGAAGATTGGTTGTTTTTGGCCAGCAATTCATCGTAGCTCAGATTGCCGGACGAGGCTGCATCGAGTGCAATGATGGCCTCCAGGCTTGGAATTCCGGCGCGCATTTCTTTTGCCGCCGCGATCCATTCGCTATCGGCGAGTAGCATTTTCGGCTGTCCATCCTGCATCAGCAATACATGCTCGCGCGCCGTCAGGCGGGTGTTCAGCGGCATGGCGATAACGCCGATGGCGGCCGTTGCAAGGTATATTTCTACATATTCGATGCGAGTGCCCATCAAAATGGCAATCCGGTCGCCCTGGCAAACACCATGATGCCGCAGACCGGTAGCGAGCCGGCTAACGCGCGCGCGCAGCTCCTTGAAAGTAACGCGGCGTCTTTCGTCGATAAGCGCGACCGTGTCGTCGGTTGCCGCCAGATTGTTGAATATGATATTTGCAAAGTTCATGCCATCAGTCTCCTGTTTTTTGAGCTCCTGGAATTTGTCTGGCTACGCGCGACACGGGATTCAGCCTGTTGTTGCCTCGCGCATCAATTCCCGCCCGATCAACGTGCGCCGGATTTCAGACGTGCCGGCCCCGATTTCGTAGAGCTTGGCGTCCCGCAGCAAGCGCCCGGCGTCGTAGTCGTTGATGTAGCCGTTGCCGCCCAGGCATTGAATGGCGTCCAGCGCGCTTTGGGTTGCCGCTTCGGCAGCGAACAGTATCGCGCTGGCAGCTTCCTTGCGCAGCGCAACGCCGGCATCGGCCTGGCGGGCCAGCTCGCGCAGGTAGGCGCGGCTGGCGCCCAGGCGGGTGAACATGTCTGCCAGCTTGGCTTGCACCAGTTGGAACTCGCCAATGGGCTGCCCGAATTGCCGCCGCTGTGCGCAATAGGGCAGCGCCAAATCCAGCGCAGCCTGCATGATGCCCACTGGCGCGGCGCAGGCGACCAAGCGCTCGTAGTCGAGCCCACGCATCAGCACCTTCACGCCGCCGTGCAGTTGCCCCAGCAGATTGCTGGCCGGCACGAAGCAATTCTCGAACACCAGTTCGCACGTGCCGGAGCCGCGCATGCCAAGTTTGTCGAGCAACTGGCGGGTGCTCATGCCTTCGAATGCGCGCTCGACGATGAAGGCCGAGATGCCGCTCTTGCCCGCTTCGGGTGCGGTTTTGGCATAGACCACGTAAGTGTCGGCGTGCCAGCCGTTGGTGGTCCACATCTTGGCGCCGTTGAGCACGAAACCGCCATCGACCGGATCGGCGCGCAGCTTCATCGAAACCACATCCGACCCCGATCCAGCCTCACTCATCGCCAAGGCGCCCACGCGCGTACCAGCGGTCAACGGCGGCAAGTAATGCGCTTTCTGTTGCTCGGTACCGTGCAGCGCAATCTGGTTGACGCACAGATTCGAGTGCGCGATGTAGGAAATGCCGATAGAGCCCGAAGCGCGCGAGATTTCCTCGGCGATCATGGTGTGCGCCAGATAGCCCAGTTCCGAGCCGCCGAACCGCTCCTCCACGGTTGGGCCGAGCAAGCCCATCGCGCCGAACCGGGGCCAGAGCTCGCGCGCGAACGTGTCGGAGCGATCGACCTGCCTGGCCAATGGCGCCACTTCCGCATCGACGAAGCGGCGCACGCTCGATTGAAGCTCCTGCAATTGATCCATCTTTCAATTCCCCATCTTCATCGCGCGCGAGGCGCGGTTTACGGTCAAAGAGGCGATGCTTTCAGCGGCATCGGCGCTTGCGCCGCCAGTTCCGCTCACGCTCACTGTCATGGCGCCGTCTCTTTCTTGCATTCGCCAACAGGCAGTGCATCTTACTATAAAACGGACGGTCGACCGCTTGTTTATTGCATGAGCAGTGGCTATAATCGGACAAATGTCAGTAAAAAGGGCGGCGCCACGCGCCGCCCCTACCCGAAGCAGGAGTCATGATGAGCACTACCTCCGACCTGGAAACAACCGCGCATCCACCCACCTTCAACCTTGTCGAACGCCTGCCCTGGGCCGAGGTGATGGCCTTGCAGAACCAACGCCTGGCCGGGCAGATGGCCTATCTGGAAAAGAACTCCCCGTTTTATCGACGCAAGCTTGCCGAGGTTGGCCTGCGCTTTGACGCCATCCGCGGCCAGGAAGACCTGGCGCGCGTGCCTTTTACCGCCAAGCAGGAACTGCGCGACAGCCTCAAGGCTGCGGCCCCGCTCGGCCTGCATCGCGCCGCGCCGATGCGGGACATCGTGCAGATACAGGCCTCGTCAGGAACCACCGGCAGCCCCTCCTACGTGGGCCTGACGGCGCAGGACCGCGAAAGCTGGACCGAAATCACCGCGCGGGCGTTGTACGCGAGCGGCATCCGGTCTGGTGACATCGTGCTTCACGCTTTTTCCATGAGCAAAGGCTTTGTTGGCGGAATCCCAATCTATCAAGGCGTGAGCCACATTGGCGCGATTGATTTGCCAATTGGTGCAGACGGCGGAATCGACCGATTGCTGATTGCCGCGCGCGATACCCGCCCCCGCTGCATCGTGGGAACGCCCAATTTCCTGCTCTATCTCGGTCACACGGCCCCCAGCGTCATCGGCATGCAGGCCCATGCGCTGGGCGTCGAGCACCTGATCGTCGGTGGCGAACCGGGCGGCGGCATTCCGGCCATCCGCGATGAGCTGGAGTGCGTCTGGGGCGCGCGCTGCTGCGAAGTCATGGGCGGCACCGACCTGGGCTGTACCTACTGGGCGGAAGACGAGGAGCAGCGTGGCATGTACTTCGTCGGGCCCGACTACATCCTGGCAGAACTCATCGACCCCGGATCGGGCCGGGTGCTGTCCTGGCAGGAAGGCGCGACTGGCGAACTGGTCTATACGTCGCTGGCGCGTCAGGCCTCGCCGGTGCTGCGTTTCCGCTCAGGCGACCATGTCAGGGTCACGGCCATCGGCAGCGCCAAAGGCCGCACCGCCCCCGCCATTCGCTGCTTCGGCCGTACTGACGACATGTTGATCGTGCGCGGGGTCAACCTCTTTCCCTCGGCGGTGCAGGACCTGATTTCATCCATGAAGCCCGCCATCGGCGGCGTGGTGCGCGTGCTGGCCGATTTTGAAGGTCACAGTACCCAGGGCAACCTCAAATTGCTGGTCGAGCGCGCGCCCGGCCAAAGCTCCGATACAGACGCTGCCGTTGCGCAGATGGTGGAAACGCGTGTGCGCAATGCACTGGCCGTCAAGGCCGAGGTCACGCTGGTCGAGCACGGCTTTTTCGACGCCCCAGGCGCGCAGAAAGTCGCCCTTACGCTGCGCCAGGCGCCCGACCTGATGATGCGCGGCAAGTCCAAACCCAACCAGGCGTAACCCTCATGGATGTCCTCAACGAATCCGCCGCCAACGAAGCGGCCTATCGTCAGTTGCTGGCCGATCTCTACCAGGCCCGCGGGCAAGCCCGGCTCGGCGGGTCTGAAGCCGCGCGCGCGAAACACATGGCACGCGGCAAGATGCTGGTGCGCGAGCGCATCGAGGCGCTGCTCGATCCCGGCTCGCCTTTCCTGGAACTGGCCGAACTTGCTGGCGAGGGTCTGTATCCCGGCGTGGGGCCTGGCGCCGGGCTGGTCACTGGCGTGGGCCTGATTGCGGGACGCGCCTGCATGGTCATCGCCAACGATCCCACGGTCAAGGGCGGTACCTATTTCGGCATGACCTGCCGCAAGCACGTGCGGGCGCAGCGTTTTGCATGGCAGCACCGCCTGCCTTGCGTCACGCTGGTAGACAGCGGCGGCGCTTTCCTGCCTGACCAGGCCAACATCTTCCCGGATGAAGGCTTGTTCGGCAGCATCTTCCACAACCAGGTCGGCATGTCCGCCGATGGCATTGCCCAGATCGCGGTGGTCATGGGCGCCTGCACTGCCGGCGGCGCCTACATTCCGGCGCTGTGCGACGAGGTCGTCATTGTGCGTGGTCAGGGCTTCATGTACCTGGGCGGCCCGCAATTGGTGCAGGCGGCCACGGGCGAACAGACCGACGCCGAAAGCCTGGGCGGCGCGCAGATGCACAGCCGTATCAGTGGCGTAACGGACCACCTGGCCGAAAACGACGCGCACGCCATCGCCATCACGCGCAAGCTGGTACGGGAGTTGCCCCCCATGCCGCCGCCGCGTATCTTGCGCGGCGTTTCGCGCCCGCCCGCGCGCCCACCCACCGACGTGTACGCGTTGATCAACGCGGATCCGAAAAAACCCACCGATACATCCGCCATCCTTGAATGTTTGCTTGATGCCGGGGAAATAAGTGAATTCAAGGCCGAGTTCGGCGATACGTTGATTGCTGGCTTCGCACGCATACACGGCTATCAGGTCGGCATCCTGGCCAACAAAGGGGTGCTGTTCACCGAAAGCGCGCTCAAGGCCACCCACTTTATCGACCTGTGCTGCAAGCGCGATGTTCCGTTGCTGTTTCTGGCTGACGTAGCAGGCTTCATGGTGGGACGCGAAGCCGAACAGCAGGGCATTGCCAAGGCCGGCGCCAAATTCATCACCGCCATGAGCGCGGCTCGAGTACCCAAGTTCACGCTTATCACCGGAGGTTCTTACGGCGCGGGTTATCTAGCCATGTGCGGGCGCGCCTACCAGCCCAATGCGATGTTCATGTGGCCCAACGGGCGCGCCGCCATCATGGGGCCGGAACAGGCCGCCACCACGCTGGCCCTGGTGAAAAAACAGAACAAACTGGCAGCCATGGAAAGCTGGAGCGCGCAGGAGGAGGAAGCCTTCAAGGCGCCGATTCGCCAGCAGTACGAAAGCTTTGCCAGCGCGCGCAACTTCGCGCGCCACCTGTGGGTGGACGGCATTCTCGACCCCGCCGAGACCAGGGAAACCCTGGCCCTGCTGCTGGATCTGGCGGCCCGCCTGCCGCGCCAGGACACGCGCTTTGGCGTCTTCAGGATGTAGGAGGCATCGACAGTCATGTTCAAGAAATTATTGATTGCCAACCGCGGCGAAATCGCCTGCCGCATCGCGCGCACCGCGCGCCGGATGCACCTGGACGTGGCCACGGTGCATTCCAGCGCCGATGCCGGTGCGCTGCACGTGCGTGAAGTCGGTGAATCGGTGTTGATCGGCGCAGGCCCCGCGCGCGCCAGCTACCTCGACATCGAGGCCGTGATCGCCGCTGCCTTGAAAGTCGGCGCGCAAGCGATTCATCCGGGGTTCGGGTTCCTGTCGGAAAACCCGGCTTTCGCACGGCGCTGCGCCGAGGCCGGGCTGCTGTTCATCGGCCCCACGCCCGACACACTGGCCTTGTTCGGCGACAAAGCGCAGGCCAAGGCCCTGGCCGAACGGCTCGGCATCCCGACCGCCGGCGGTCTGCGCAACCCCACCGACGATCCGCGCACGCTGCTGGCTGCGCTGGAGGATTTGCCGTTGCCCTACATTCTCAAGGCCGTGGCTGGCGGCGGCGGCAAGGGCATGCGCGTGGTGCGTAGCAAGGCGCAATTGCAGGACGCCATTGAAGCGGCCATCCGCGAAGGCCGCTCCTCCTTCGGCGACGGGCGATTGATCGCCGAGCGCTACCTCGACGCGCCGCGCCACATTGAAGTGCAAATCCTCGGCGATGGTCAGGGCAACGTCACGCACCTGTTCGACCGCGAATGCACGCTCCAGCGCCGGCACCAAAAAGTCATCGAGGAAGCGCCCGTCACCAGCCTGCCCGACGAACCGCGGCGCCAGTTGTGGCAACACGCCATCGCGCTGGGCCAGGCCACCCGGTACCTGGGTCTGGGCACGGTGGAATTCGCTGTCACCGGCAGCGAATTCGTTTTCTTGGAAGTCAACCCGCGCCTGCAAGTGGAACACCCGGTAACCGAGGCAGTGACCGGACTGGACCTGGTCGAGCACCAGATCAGGACGGTGGCGCAGCGCCGCCTGTCGGTCAACGCGCCAGACCAGGCACGGGGCGTCGCCATGCAGGCGCGCCTGTATGCCGAAGACGCGCGCGCGCATTTCACGCCATCGACCGGGTTGCTGCAAGCGTTCGCGACCCCGCCGGCGCCATCGCGCGTGGATGCAGGTGTGGACAGCGGCACGCAGATCACGCCCTATTACGACCCGATGATCGCCAAGTTCATCGCCCACGGCGCTGACCGGCATGAAGCCATTGACCGGTTGCAGACTGCCCTGCGCCAAGCCACCGCGCTGGGCGTCACGCACAACCAGGACTTCCTGATCGACTTGCTTGAACAACCGGCGGTACGCGAAAACCGGGTCAGCACCGAATTCATCGACCAATGGCTGGCCGCCATCGAATACCCGCAGCCTGAGGCGCGCGTGCTCGCCGCCATTGCGGCTTCGTGTCTGGCAGGGATGCGCGACACCCAGGGGCACCCCACCTCGGTGTGGAGCGCGTGGTCCGGCTTTACGGCCTGGCGCACGCAAAGCGCGGCGGCGGCTGATGAAATGCCCCGCGCCGTTCCCGCCGGCCCCATCTGGCTGCTGCGCGCCGACGCCCAAATGGCGTGGAAAGTCGCCTTCACGTCAGGCCCGGACAGCAGCTTGCGGGTGTGGGTAGACGGCGCGCCGCACACCGTACAACTGTCGCAAGACCAGATGGCAGCCGGTTTCGTGAGCGTGGATGGCGTCACTTTTGCCTGCCAGTGCGTGAGCGCGGCCTCCGACATCCATGCGCGCGTGGCAGGCCGCAACTACCATCTGGAACTCATTTCCGTGACGCAAGGCGCTGGCAGTGCGTCGGCGGCGGTTCACGGCGTGGTGCGCGCGCCGATGATGGGGCAGATCATCGCCCTCCACGTACAGCCCGGCCAGACCGTGCAGGCTGGCGACAAGCTGGCCATTCTTGAATCGATGAAGATGGAAATCACCCTGTCCGCGCCGGTATCCGGTATCGTCAAATCAGTGGCCTGCCAGATTCAATCGAAAGTCGAGCGCAATCAAACGCTGTTCGACATTGAGGCATGAGATGAGCGATTTGCCACGACACATCGAAATCCACGAGGAAGGCCCGCGCGAGGGCTTTCAATTCGAGCGCGGCATCTATCCGCTCGACCAGCGCGTGCGCCTGGTCGACATGCTGGCGGAAACAGGCTTGCGGCAAATTCAGGTCGCTTCCTTCGTCTCACGCACCCGCGTGCCGCAAATGGCCGATGCCGAACAATGGTTTGCCCGCCTGCGACCGCGCAGCGGCGTGCGCTACACCGGCCTGTGGCTCAGCGAAGCCGGTTTCACGCGCGCCCAGGCCACGCCTGGCATCAGCTTGCTGGGCACGCTCTACTTTTACGCATCGGATGCCTTCAGCCGCCAGAACAACGGCATCGGCGCGGCCGAGATGGCCGAGCAGCAACGGCAATGGATAGCCCGCTACCGGCAAGCCGGCCTGGCCATCGAGGCGGCCTACCTGATGACGGCCTTCGGGTGCAATCTGCAAGGCCGCATCGAGTCCGCCGACGCCTTGCGCCAGGCTGAGGACATCATCGAGCTATGCCGCCAAGAAGGCCTTGTGCTGCCGGCCCTGTACCTGGCCGACACGGTGGGCTGGGCGGTGCCCGCCAGCGTGGAACGGCTAGTGGGCGCGCTGCGCGAGCGGCACCCGCAGTTGCGCATTGGCCTGCATTTGCACGACACGCGCGGCAGTGGTCTGGCCAACGTATATGCCGCGCTGCGGCTCGGCGTGGACCTGTACGACGCATCGGTAGCCGGGCTGGGTGGCTGTCCCTTCGCGGGTCATGCCAGCGGCAGCGCCGGCAACATATGCACCGAGGACCTGGTCTTCATGGCGCACGAAATGGGCATCGAAACCGGCGTCGACCTGCCCGCGCTGCTCGAAGCGGCGCGCGAAGCGGAACGCATCATCGGCCACCCGTTGGCAGGGCGGGTGATGCACGCGGGCCTGCTGAGATCGTAAACAGGCTCTTGAAGATCTACCTGCGCCGGGCTGCCGCCTCGGGCGCCTGAACGCCGATGGCCCCGGCCACCAGCCTTTCGTAAAGCTTGATGAGCTTGGTTTGCGAAAGCCGCCCACCGGGCCGGTACCAGTTGCTTACGCCCGTCAGCATGGCCAGCATGGCGTAGCTGGTGACCTTGGCATCACGAATCGTCCAATGACCAGCCCTGGCGCCTTGCAAAAGAATGGCCTGCAAGTACGCCTCATAGCGCTTGCGCAACGCAACCACGCGGGCGTACTGCTCGGGCGACAAGCTGCGTAATTCCATATTGCCGATGAACACTTCTTCCTTGCGCGCCGTGTGCCACTCGATATGAAAACGCACGAAAGCCATCAGCTTTTCGCGCGGATCGGCAATGGGGGACACCTGTACATCGAGGTCTGACATCAACTCATGCTGGATGCTCTCCAGCAAGATAGCCAGGAATTCCTGCTTGTGAGGAATATAGTTGTAAAGCGAACCAATCTTCAGGTTGACATCGGCGGCCAGATCCCGAAGGTTCATCGCTTCAAAGCCGTAACGAAAAATGCGCGCGATTGCTGCCTTGCGTATCGCGCGCATCGTGTCAGCGCCGCTGACGCCTGGGGGACGCGCCATCTTGTATTGTGTCTTGTACCGTTTTGAAGGCAAGTTTACTACTTGAGCAGTTGACGGCCCTGGTCGGAATCGCGGACAACGAACGGAGACAAGGTCGATCGAACGGACTCGCCATGATCCACAATCGCGCCAACACGGCATCAACTCGCCGTCACTCGTAAAGCTCATCGCCCGTTTCGTTCTGCTCCTGCTGCAAACCCTGCTGGCCGCTTCGGCGCAAGCGGGGAACAATGCCGCAGGCACGAGCAGCAACATCCAGAACCACAGCGACTACAGCGCCAACGGCTTCAGGTTCTCAGGCGGCTTCAGCGTCGGCGCGGGTGGCGGCAACAAAACCGATGGCCAGGCCAGCGATGCGGCCATTCTGGCGCCTTTGCGCTTGCTTTCTCGCGCGCGGATGCGCTTTTTGGCGCTCGCTGTGGCTGCGTGACGCGGTATCCATCGCTGCACACTGCGCGCGTCAGGGCGCGGCGGCGGCGCTTTGCAGGGCCATGCTGGCGGCTTGGCGGGGCGTGCCGATGGGGACGGTGGCCTGGCCTTCGCGGATGGCCTTCAGGTCCTGCTCGCTCGGGTACAGGCCGGCCACCCAGTAGTCCATGACGCGGCGCACCAAGGGCGCGGCCTGGGCAGCGCCGAAGCCGGCGTTTTCGACGATGGCGGCCACGGCGATCCTGGGGTTGTTTGCCGGAGCGAAGGCGATGTACAGCGAATGGTCGCGCTGGTGTTCGGCCAGCTTGGCGGCGTTGTAGCGGCTTTTCTGGCTGATGGTCACGGCCTGGGCGGTGCCGGTTTTGCCGCCGGACTGGTAGGGCGCGCCGGCGAACACGCCGCGCGAAGTGCCTTCCTGCGTCACGCCGACCATGGCGCGCTTGATCAGGTCCACGTTGCGCGGCGCATAGCCCAGCGGCTGCGGCTCGGGCTGGGGCACTTCGTCGATTTGCCGCGTCAGCGGGTCTTGCAGCGCCTTGACCACGTGCGGCGTGCGGCGCACGCCGCCGGCGGCCAGCGCGGCGGTGGCGCTGGCCAGTTGCAGCATGGTGAAGTCGTTGTAGCCCTGGCCGATGCCCAGCGATATGGTTTCGCCCGCGTACCATTTTTGCTGCGCGAGCCGGCGGTGGGCCTGACGCTTCCATTCGGTGGAGGGCAGGGTGCCGCGCATTTCGCCCGGAATGTCGATGCCGGTGATTTGTCCGAAGCCCAGCGGCTTCATGAAGTCATGGATGGCGTTCACGCCCATGTCGTTGGCAAGCTGGTAGAAGTACACGTTGCTCGATTTGACGATGGCGTGGTACAGATCCACCGGTCCCAGCGCGTGGCCGGAGCGGAAGGTGTTGCCGCCGAAGGTCCACGAGCCTTCGTCCATGACGATGACGTCCGGGGTGCGCTTGCCGGTCTCCAGCGCGGCCAGACCCATGAAGGGCTTGTAGGTGGAGCCGGGCGGATAGACGCCGCGCAGGGCGCGGTTGAGCAATGGTTTGTCGATGGAATCGTTCAGTTCGTTCCAGGCGTCGTAGCCGATGCCTTCGACGAACAGGTTGGGATCGAACGTGGGCTTGCTGACCAGGGCCAGCACCTCGCCGTTGCTGGGGTCGATGGCGACCAGCGCGCCGCGGCGCTCGCCGTACATGTCTTCGACGAGTTTTTGCAGGTTGATGTCGATCGTCAGGCGCACCGAATCGCCCGGCGTGGCCGGGTGGCTGGCCAGTCGCCGCACGGCGCGCCCGCCCGGCGAGGTTTCCATCTGCTCGACGCCGGTGAGGCCGTGCAATTCGGTTTCGTAGCTGCTTTCGACGCCCAGTTTGCCGATGTGGTCGGTGCCGCGGTAGTTGGCGGCGCAATGGCGGCAGACGTTCGGGGCCAGGCGCTTGCCGGTGCGCTCGGCGCCGCTGGCGTCGTCGTCATCCTCATCATCGTCATCATCGTCGTCCCAGTCCTCTATGCGCTCTTTTTCCTGCTGGTCGATGCGCCCGATGTAGCCGATGACGTGGGCGCCGGTTTCGCCCAGCGGGTAGTTGCGAAACAGCCGGGCCTTGATTTCGACGCCAGGGAAGCGGTAGCGCTGGGCGGCAAAGCGCGCCACTTCCTCGTCGGTCAGGCGCATACGGATGGGCAGCGATTCAAAGGTGCGCGAATTTTTCATCAGGCGCTGAAATCGCTGCCGGTCGCGTGGCGTGACCTCGACCACCTGGCCGATGGCGTCGATGGTTTCGTCGAGCGGCTGGTCGATGCGCGAGGGCGTGATCTCCAGCGTATAGGCCTTGTAATTGGTGGCCAGCACCACGCCGTTGCGGTCCAGGATTTCGCCGCGGTTGGGCGGGATCGGCACCACCGCCGTGCGGTTGCTTTCGGCGCGCTCGGCCAGTTCGTCGTGGCGCACCACTTGCAGCGTGTACAGCCGCCAGGTCAGCAGCGCGAAGCAGGCCAGCACCGCCAGCGCGAGCGCCGCCAGCCGGACGCGAAAGCGTTTCAGTTCGGCTTTGACGTTGCGCAGTTCGGTCATGAAGAATGCGGGAGAACGCGCGCGTCACAGGGGCCGGTTGGCGTCGGGATTGGGTGCGCGCCGCTGCGGCGCCAGCAGCAATACGCTGACGATGGGCCACAGCACGGTTTCCAGCAGCGGCGCCAGCAGCGCGTCCCAGCCGGGCAGGGCGCCGCCGCCGACCAGCCGCAGCGCGGTGGTGATGGCGTGGGCGGCAGCCAGCAGCGGCAGCAACTGGATGGCCTGCACCAGCACCGGGAACCACACGATGCGCCGGTGCAGCATGATGGCGAAGTAAATCAGCACCGAATACGCCAGCGCGTGCTGGCCCAGCAGCGCGGCCTGGTGTACGTCGAGCACCAGGCCGAACAGGAAGGCCGCTGTCAGACCCACGCGGCGCGGCTGGTGGATGCTCCAGAACACCAGCGCCACGGCCAGGAAGTCCGGCATCCAGGGCACGCGGCCCAGCGGCAGCAAGTCGAGCAGCAACGCCGCCAGCAGGCTGCCCCAGATGAAGCCGGGGCTGGCCGGCAGCAGCAGTTCATGGCCGCGCGGCATGATCATGGGCGCGCTCCCCGGCGGGCGCGGCGCGCGGCGGACGCGGTCGATGCAGGCAGTGCCGCCGATGATGGCGCCGATGCCGCGCTGGACGCGGGCGCATCGGCTTGCGCGGCGGCGATGGCGCCGGGCTGCGGCACGACGGGGGCCAGCACCATCACGTACATCACGCTTTGCCACTGCGCCACCGGCGCGCACTGGATGCGCGCGAAGCTGGAGTCGGTGCGGCGATCCACCTGCGCCACCCTGGCCACTTGCAGGCCGGGCGGATAGACGCCATCGATGCCGCTGGTGGTGAGCAGGTCGCCTTCCTTGACGTCTTCGTTGACGGAGATGTAGCGCAACTCCATCATGCCGCCGTGCGGCGACGGGTCGCCATAGGCCACGCCGCGGGTGCCGGTGCGCGCGTTCATGACCGGGATGACCTGATCGCGGTCGACCAGCAGGGTGATTTCGCTCACGAAAGGGTACGCCCGCGTGATCTGGCCCAGCACGCCCGATTCATCCAGCACCGGCGAGCCGGCCGTGATGCCCTGCAACAGGCCCTTGTCGATGACCACGCGGCGGCTGTAGGGATCGGTGGCGTCGTACAGCACCTGAGCGGCCACGCCGGCGGCCTGCACGCGCTCACGCAGGCCCAGCAACTCGCGCAGGCGCTGGTTTTCCAGTTGCAGCGGCTCTACCTGACCGGCGCGCTGCGACTGCTCGACCAGTTGGCGGCGCGCGGCTTCCTCGGTTGCGCGCGCGCTCTTCAGGTCGGTCAGGTAGCTGGCGAAGGTGCCGGTCATCTGCACTGGCTGCAGCGCCAGCCACTGCGCCGGGTATAGCACCGTGGCGATGGCCGCGCGCAGCGGCTGCATCAGGTGCAAACCCGCGTCGGCCACCATCAGCAGCAGCGCCAGCACGCTGAAAAACAGCAGGCGCGACAATGCCGACGGCCCTTGCTTGAACAAGGGCGGCGGCGTGTGGTCAAGCGTGTCGATCGACATGGACGGAGGCAGCGCAGCGCACAGCCCTTCTGATTCAGGCTGCGGCTGGGGTTATTATGCTCCTAAAAAAAGAGCTTCCCAGGGTTCGCCGGCAAGCGCCAGGCGCGCTTTCGACCTTTTGATGGGGTGCGGAAAAGAGCAGGGACGGCGCGCGGCCAAGGCCGGGGGGGGATCGGGGGCTGCGCCTGCTTGGCGCCGCCCAGAGGCATCACTCGCTGGTGAAGATGCTGCCCAGGCGTTCCATCCGCTCCAGCGCCAAGCCGCAGCCGCGCACCACGCAGGTCAGCGGGTCTTCGGCCACCAGCACGGGCAGGCCGGTTTCTTCCGACAGCAGGCGTTCCAGGTCGCGCAGCAGCGCACCGCCGCCGGTCAGCATCATGCCGCGCTCGGCGATGTCGGCGCCCAGTTCGGGCGGGGTTTGTTCCAGCGCCTTCTTGACTTCGGAGACGACGCTGTTGAGCGGCTCGGTCAGCGCCTCCAGAATTTCGTTGCTGCTGATGGTGAAGCTGCGCGGCACGCCTTCGCTCAGGTTGCGGCCCTTGACCTCCATCTCGCGCACCTCGCTGCCGGGAAACGCGCTGCCGATCTGTTTTTTGATCTGCTCGGCCGTCGGGTCGCCGATCAACATGCCATAGTTGCGGCGGATGTAGTTGATGATGGCGTCGTCGAACTTGTCGCCGCCCACGCGGGCCGAGCCTTTGTAGACCATGCCGCCCAGCGAGATCACGCCCACCTCGGTGGTGC